>NZ_KV804195.1:22573-42999 GCF_001811305.1 Streptococcus sp. HMSC056C01 | reverse complement strand
TAGTTTGCTCTTTGATTTTCATTGAGTATAAATAAAAAAGAATGGTAAAAATATAATGAAATTAAGAAGAAGTGATCGGATGGTTGTCATTTCCAATTACTTGATTAACAATCCATACAAATTAACCAGTCTCAACACCTTTGCGGAAAAGTATGAATCTGCCAAATCGTCTATTTCTGAAGATATCGTCATCATTAAGCGTGCTTTCGAAGAAATTGAAATCGGTCATATTCAAACGGTGACAGGTGCTGGTGGTGGTGTTATTTTTACACCATCGATCTCTACCCTTGAGTCTAAAGCGATTATCGAAGAGCTTCGTGATAAACTTTCAGAGAGTGACCGTATTCTTCCAGGTGGCTACATTTATTTATCTGACCTATTGAGCACTCCAGCTATTTTGAAAAATATCGGTCGCATTATTGCTAAGAGCTTTATGGATCAGAAGATTGATGCCGTTATGACTGTGGCTACCAAAGGGGTTCCGCTTGCAAATGCAGTGGCAAATGTTCTCAATGTTCCATTTGTCATTGTCCGTCGCGACTTGAAAATCACTGAAGGTTCAACTGTTAGTGTCAACTATGTTTCAGGTTCTAGTGACCGTATCGAAAAGATGTTCCTTTCAAAACGTAGCCTCAAAGCAGGAAGTCGTGTCTTGATCGTCGATGACTTCTTGAAGGGTGGAGGAACCATTAACGGGATGATTAGCCTCTTGTCTGAGTTTGATTCAGAGTTGGCAGGTGTAGCTGTCTTTGCTGATAATGCACAGGAAGACCGTGAACAACAGTTCGACTACAAGTCACTCTTGAGAGTCACAAATATTGATGTGAAGAACCAACAAATTGCTGTTGAAGTTGGAAATATCTTCGATACAGAAAAATAAGAATTGACTTGAAATACAAAGGTTGGAACTTTCGTCCCAGCCTTTCTTTGATAATGAATATGAAGGAGTTCTATGAAAACACCATTTATTAAACGTGATGCCTTAGAAAAGATTGTTGAGGAGTTTCCAACCCCATTCCATCTTTACGATGAAAAAGGTATCCGCGAGAAAGCACGCGCAGTAAACAAGGCCTTTTCTTGGAATAAGGGCTTTAAAGAATACTTCGCAGTTAAGGCAACCCCAACCCCAGCTATTTTGAAAATCTTACAAGAAGAAGGGTGTGGAGTGGATTGTTCTAGTTATGTCGAACTCTTGATGAGTCACAAGCTTGGGTTTACAGGGGCGGATATGATGTTCTCGTCTAATAACACCCCAGATAGAGAGTATGCTTATGCGCGAGAATTGGGTGCGACGATTAATTTAGATGCCTTTGAAGATATCGAGCATTTGGAACGTGCAGCAGGCATCCCAGAAATCATCTCTTGCCGTTACAATCCTGGTGGCGTATTTGAACTGGGCACGGACATTATGGATAATCCTGGTGAAGCTAAGTTCGGGATGACTAAGGAACAGCTTTTTGAAGCCTTTGCAATCTTGAAAGAAAAGGGAGCTAAAACCTTTGGGATTCATTCCTTCCTAGCTTCCAATACAGTGACCCATCTCTACTATCCAGAATTAGCACGTCAGCTTTTTGAATTGGCAGTAGAAATCAAGGAAAAGTTAGGTATTTCACTGGATTTTATCAATCTTTCAGGTGGTATCGGGGTTAACTATCGCCCAGATCAAGAACCTAATGACATTGCTTTGATTGGTGAGGGAGTTCGTCAGGTTTATGAAGAGGTTTTGACACCAGCAGGCCTTGGTCAGGTTAAAATCTTTACAGAACTAGGTCGCTTTATGTTGGCACCCCATGGCATTCTAGTTACAAAAGTTACTCATAAAAAGAAAACCTATCGTACTTATCTAGGAGTAGATGCGTCAGCTGTCAATCTTATGAGACCGGCTATGTATGGCGCTTATCACCACATCACCAATATGATGCATCCTGATGGTCAGACTGAAGTAGTTGATGTTGTTGGCTCTCTTTGTGAAAACAACGATAAGTTTGCAGTTAATCGTGAACTACCTCAAACAGAAATTGGTGATTTGTTAGTCATTCATGATACAGGTGCGCATGGCTTCTCTATGGGCTACCAGTACAATGCCAAGCTTCGTTCGGCAGAAATTCTCTATACAGAGGACGGTGGAGCACGCTTGATCCGCCGAGCAGAGCGACCAGAGGATTATTTTGCGACTCTCTATGGCTTTGATTTTGACAAGGATTAATAAATATTTTGAAAATCATGAAAGTTGAAAGTGAAAAACAGATTGTTTTCTAAAAAATAGGCAAAATCTGTGGTTTTTCTTTTCAGTCATGGTATAATAAAGACTATAAAACGTTTTCAAGGAAGGTAACGATATGTCTGAGGAAATAATTGACTATGGACAAGTGACAGGAATGGTGCATTCGACAGAGAGTTTTGGGGCGGTAGATGGCCCTGGAATTCGTTTTATTGTCTTTTTGCAAGGCTGTCAGATGCGTTGCCAATACTGCCATAACCCTGATACTTGGGCTATGGAAACCAATAAATCTCGTGTACGAACAGTAGATGATGTTCTAGAAGAAGCGCTTCGTTATCGTGGTTTCTGGGGAGACAAGGGAGGTATCACAGTCAGCGGAGGAGAAGCCCTCTTGCAGATTGATTTCTTGATTGCCCTCTTTACCAAGGCAAAAGAAAAGGGTATCCACTGTACCTTGGATACTTGTGCCCTTCCATTCCGTAACAAACCACGCTATCTAGAAAAGTTCAACAAGTTAATGGCCGTGACAGACTTGGTTCTCCTTGATATCAAGGAAATCAACGAAGCACAACACAAGATTGTAACCAGTCAAACTAATAAAAACATCTTGGCTTGTGCTCAGTACTTGTCAGAAATCGGTAAACCTGTTTGGATTCGTCACGTGCTAGTGCCAGGATTGACAGACAGAGATGAAGATTTGATTGAACTTGGTAAGTTTGTGAAAACTCTCAAAAATGTTGATAAGTTTGAAATCTTGCCTTATCACACAATGGGTGAGTTCAAATGGCGTGAGCTTGGGATTCCGTATTCCCTTGAAGGAGTTAAACCTCCAACAGCAGAACGTGTTAAGAATGCTAAGGAATTGATGGATACAGAAAGCTATCAAGATTACATGAAACGTGTACATGGATAAAATGAAAGAAGAGGTCGGGATTTTTTCTCGGCCTCTTTTCAACTATAGAAAAGGCTCAGCATTTAAGCTAAGCCTTTTATTTTTTATCTAGAATGTTGCTTTCCAGCATTGCGTTTTTTGTTTTTCTTCTTGTTAGAAGTTGTGATAGCTGTTGCTGGTTCAGGGGTTACATCTTTACGAGTGCTTGAAGTTTTGCTTGCTTTTGGTGGGTTCTTAGCAAATTCTTCACGTACTTTTTTACGAAGTTTTGGACGAACGATGTAGTTGATGATAAATTGTTGAAGGATCATCATGAAACCACCGACAACCCAGTAAAGTGTAACGCTGGCTGGTGAGAAGACAGAGAACACGACAATCATGAGAGGGCTCATATAGAGCATCTTCTTGATCTGTTCTCTTTGAGTTTCATCCTCAACTCCATGTAAAGAAAGGAGTGATTGAAGATAGTAAAGGATACCAGCAAAGGCAACCAAAATCATACTAGGTGAGCCTAGAGGAATTCCTAGGTAGCTTGCTTGGGCAACTCCTTCAGTATGTTGGGCAGCAAAGTAGATAGCAGAGAAGAAAGGCATTTGAATGAGGATAGGGAAACATCCCACGCCGCCAAACATGCTGATGCCGTGCTCTTTTTGAGCAGCAAAGAGAGCTTGTTGAGCTTCTAGTTTTTCTTCTTGAGTTGTTGCTTCTTTCAGGCGAGTCTGATGTGGTTCAAGGACGTGCTTGAGAGCATTCATCTTTTCAGAGTGAAGCGTTGCTTTCCATGATTGGTAGATACCAAGTGGGAGGATAATCAAGCGAACGATAATGGTTACGATGATAATCCCAACACCGAAACCGAGACCTTGATCATTAGCGAAGTATTTGATAGCTTCTCCCATTGGAGCACCCAAGAAATCCCAAACGGGACCAATTGGCTTACCTGTTGCTTTATCGATCTGAACGCAACCTGCCAAGACTAATAGCATAGCCACTCCCATAGCCGAGAGTGCAAAACGTTTAATAGATTTCACTGTTTTTATTCCTTCTTTAAAAATTATACCTTTCTATTCTACTGTTTTTTTGGAAAATATACAATAGTTCTAGAGACCTAATTTGCGACTTTGAAGTCTGAATAAGATGGAAAGTTACTCAATTGAACATCAAGATAGGTTACTTTAGAGAATGGGGTAGGGCCTTTTCGGATCTCTTGGATAAACTTGGCCATGATGGCTGAAGACTCTGCTTGGGCAAGGATTTCAACGGTTCCGTCATCGTTATTCCAGACACGACCCGTAATGCCACCTAGTTCTAGAGCTAGGGTATAGACACCCCAGCGGAAGCCCACTCCTTGGACGCGACCTTGGGCGATCATTTTAACCTTTTGCATACCAAACCTCCTTGATTGTGTTATAATATTTCTATGACTATTATAACCTCTAAAGCCAATTCTGTGGTGAAAAATGCCAAAAAATTGCATCAAAAAAAATATCGGAAAACCTCATATCTGATTGAGGGATGGCATCTGTTTGAAGAAGCTGTTCAGGCAGGTGCAAAGATTGAGAAAATTTTTGCTCTCGCAGAGTATGGAGATAAGCTGGTAGACTATCCTCAGACTGTTTTTGTAACCGAAGAAATCTTGCTCGATTTAGCAGATTCTCAAACGCCTCAGGGTATCGTTGCTATTGTTCAAAAGGAAGAAGAGCAGTTGCCGGATTTGAGCCAAGGCAAGTATCTCTTTTTAGAAGATGTACAGGATCCTGGAAATGTTGGGACCATGATTCGGACGGCAGATGCAGCAGGTTTTTCTGGAGTCATCGTTTCCAGCAAGTCAGCAGATATCTATAGTCTCAAAACGCTTCGCTCCATGCAAGGCAGTCATTTCCATTTGCCGATTTATCGCATGTCTGTTGAAGGGTTTGTGGAACAAGCTAAAAAGAGCGGTTTACCAATTCTGGCAACCACCTTATCACAAAACTCTAAAGATTATCGTGAACTGGATTGCCTAGAAGATTTTGCCTTAGTCATGGGAAATGAAGGTCAAGGGATTAGTCCATTCATGACAGACCAGGCAGACCAATTGGTCCACATCAGCATGAAAGGGCAGGCAGAAAGCCTCAATGTCGCCATTGCTGCAGGTATACTCATGTTTTATTTGAGTTAAATGATTTAATTTTTGTTATAATCAGTAAAAAAAGATTTCATAAGGAGAAAAAGATATGAATCAAACAATTATTCAAGAACGTTCTGGCTTGAATCAATTTTATGCAAAAGTCTATGCTTTTGTAGGGATTGGGATCGCCTTATCTGCACTTGTTTCAGCCTTAATGTTAACAACCTTCCAAGACCTTCTTGTTCAGTTGATGCTTAACGCCCGCATATGGCTAATCGTGACAGGAGTAGTTGAAGTTGCTCTTGTCATTGCAGCCAGTAATATGGCTTATAAAAATAGCCCAGCAGCTCTTCCAATGTTTCTCATCTATTCAGTAGTGAACGGTTTTTCACTGAGTTTCATCGTGTCGCTCTATCTACCAGGAACGGTTCTAACGGCCTTTATTTCCAGCGCAGCTCTCTTCTTTGTCATGGCTATTATTGGAGTTGTGATTAAAAAGGACTTGAGTGGTATCGGACGTGCTTTGATTGGAGCCTTGGTAGGTCTCATCTTGGCTATGATTGTTAATGTATTCTTAAACAGTGGTCTATTCGATTACATTATCAGTATTGTCATGGTTCTTGTTTTTGCAGGTTTGATTGCTTGGGATAACCAAAAGATTCGCTATGTTTATGAAGAATCAAATGGTCAAGTCGCTACAGGTTGGGCAATTTCATTGGCACTTAGTCTCTACCTCGACTTTATCAACCTCTTCCTCAGCTTCTTGCGTATCTTTGGAAGTGACGATTAATACTTTTAGAGCTCAAATGAGCTCTTTTTTTTAATTTTTACTTTTATTTTTACTGGCAAAAGGGTATAATCATCTTATTATTTAGAAGGAGAGATGTATGAAGAAAAGTTTTATCCATCAACAGGAAGAAATTTCCTTTGTAAAAAATACCTTTACTCAGTATTTGAAAGATAAATTAGAAGTTGTGGAAGTGCAGGGGCCAATCTTGAGTAAGGTTGGTGATGGGATGCAGGACAACCTTTCAGGGATTGAACATCCAGTTTCTGTTAAGGTTTTGCAAATCCCAGATGAAACCTATGAAGTGGTGCATTCCCTTGCTAAGTGGAAACGCCATACCTTAGCACGTTTTGGTTTTGGTGAAGGAGAAGGCCTCTTTGTTCACATGAAGGCTCTTCGTCCAGACGAAGATTCCTTAGATGCGACTCACTCAGTCTATGTAGACCAGTGGGACTGGGAAAAAGTTATTCCAAACGGACAGCGCAATCTTGCCTATCTTAAAGAAACGGTAGAAAAGATTTATAAGGCTATTCGTTTGACAGAGTTAGCAGTGGAAGCACGCTATGATATTGAGTCAATCTTGCCTAAGCAAATTACCTTTATCCATACAGAAGAATTGGTAGAACGCTACCCAGACTTGACACCAAAAGAACGTGAAAATGCTATCTGTAAGGAGTTCGGTGCGGTCTTCCTAATTGGTATCGGTGGAGAATTGTCAGATGGAAAACCTCATGACGGACGTGCACCAGACTATGATGACTGGACAACTGAGTCTGAAAATGGCTATCATGGCTTGAATGGGGACATCCTTGTTTGGAATGATAATTTGGGTGCAGCCTTTGAATTGTCTTCAATGGGCATTCGTGTCGATGAAGACACTCTCCGTCGCCAAGTAGCTATCACAGGAGACGAAGACCGTTTAACTTTAGAATGGCATAAGGCTCTCCTAAATGGACTCTTCCCATTGACAATCGGTGGAGGAATCGGACAATCACGCATGGCTATGTTCCTGCTTCGTAAGAAGCATATCGGTGAAGTCCAAACCAGTGTTTGGCCACAAGAAGTGAGAGACACCTACGAAAATATTCTTTAATCAATCGAGCCGTAAGGTTCGATTTTCTTTTTTTGATAAGAATTTGGTATAATATACGGTATGAAAATCGTATCAGGAATCTACGGTGGGCGTCCTTTAAAGACGCTGGACGGTAAAACGACAAGGCCAACATCAGATAAGGTTAGGGGCGCTATTTTCAATATGATTGGTCCCTACTTTGAAGGTGGGCGAGTGCTAGATCTTTATGCTGGCAGTGGTGGTCTATCCATCGAAGCAGTCTCAAGAGGGATGTCCAGTGCAGTACTGGTTGAGAAGGATCGTCGAGCCCAGAATATAGTCGCAGAAAATATCCGAATGACTAAGGAAACCTCTAAATTTCAATTGTTGAAAATGGAATCCAGTCGTGCATTAGAACAGGTTGATGGTGTCTTTGATCTTATTTTTTTGGACCCTCCCTATGCCAAGGAGCAAATCGTGTCAGATATTGAAAAAATGGCAGAGAGAAATCTTTTTTCAGAAGATGTCATGGTGATATGTGAGACCGATAAATCAGTAGAACTTCCAGAAGAAATCGCCTGTTTGGGCATCTGGAAGGAAAAAATATATGGGATTAGTAAGGTGACGGTTTATGTCAGATAAGATTGGGCTATTTACAGGTTCTTTTGATCCGATGACCAATGGACATTTGGATCTCATTGAGCGTGCAAGTAAGCTCTTTGATCAATTGTATGTGGGAATTTTTTATAATCCTCATAAAACAGGATTTTTGGCGATAGAGAGCCGAAAGAAAACTGTTGAAAAAGCAGTGGCCCATCTGAATAATGTCAAAGTCATAGCTTCTCACGATGAATTAGTCGTTGATGTTGCTAGAAGATTAGGTGCAGAGGTCTTGGTGCGTGGCTTGCGTAATGCAACAGATCTTCAGTATGAAGCTAGTTTTGATTTTTACAACCATCAACTAGCGGGAGAAATGGAGACAATCTATCTCCACAGTCGCCCAGAGCATGTATACATCAGCTCTTCGGCTGTGAGAGAACTATTGAAATTTGGTCAAGATATCAGCGGGTATGTACCAAATGCTGTTCTAGAGGAGTTAAACAATGAAGAAAAAAACTAGATGGCCCTTATATCTCATTATTGGGCTCATTATCACTTTTATCGCTTTTACGGTGCCCCTGCCTTATTATATCGAGGTGCCAGGAACTTCTGAAGATATTCGAAAGGTTTTACAAGTTAATAACCAACCTGACCAAGAGGAAGGTTCCTACCAATTTGTGACGGTTGGAGTTAAGCACGCTAGACTGGTTGACTTAGTCTATGCTTGGCTAACACCTTTTACGGACATACATAGTGCCAAAGAGATGACGGGTGGTTCGTCAGATGCAGAATTTATGCGAATCAACCAGTTTTACATGGAAACTTCGCAAAACATGGCTAAATATCAAGGTCTGAAGACGGCTGGTAAGGAAATAGAGCTCAAATATCTGGGTGTCTATGTTTTGACTGTAACAGATAACTCGACTTTCAAGGGGGTTCTCAATATTGCTGACACCGTAACAGCGGTGAATGATAAAACTTTTGAGAGCTCCAAGGAGATGGTTGACTACGTTAATTCTCAAACTCTAGGTGATCAGGTTAAGGTTACCTATGAGGAGGATGGAAAAGTCAAGACTGCCGAAGGAAAGATCATTACTCTAGAAAATGGGAAAAATGGTATCGGAATCGGCTTGATTGACCGCACAGAAGTATCTAGTGATGTACCAATCAAGTTTTCAACTGCAGGCATTGGTGGTCCTAGTGCTGGGATGATGTTTAGTCTATCCATCTATACGCAAATTGCAGATCCCACTCTTCGAAATGGACGCATCATTGCTGGTACAGGAAGTATCGACAGAGATGGGAATGTTGGTGATATTGGTGGAATTGATAAAAAGGTTGTGGCCGCAGCTAAAAAGGGAGCAACTGTATTCTTTGCTCCTAACAATCCAGTAACTGAAGAAGCTAAAAAAGCAAATCCAAATGCCAAGAGTAATTATGACATGGCTGTAGAAGCTGCTGAAATGATTAAAACAGACATGAAGATTGTTCCTGTAAAAACACTTCAGGATGCGATTGACTATTTGAAAAACAATCCCTAAACAGTAGGCGAATCCCTAAACTAGCGTAGAAAAAAAGAAGATGGTATAATAGGCCGATGATTCAATTGTTTTTTACCCTTAGTAGTCATATGTTTTTTGTCTACCTAGTCTTTCAGCTCTTAAAAGATTTGGTCAGATGGGATCAAATTTTGAAGGTGACAAAGGATAATGCGAAGAAGGTTCGACTCTTGGTAGTATTGTGTAGTATCGGTTTAGGATATCTGATTAGTTCCTTTTTTCTGAACCTTTACCAACTTTGGCAAGAAGCAGTTAGAACGTTATTCTAAAATTGTAAGTGAAGGAAAATACTCTATGGAAAAAATTGTAGTTCAAGGTGGCGATAATCGTTTGGTTGGAAGTGTTACCATCGAGGGCGCAAAAAATGCAGTTTTGCCACTACTTGCAGCAACTATTTTAGCAAGTGAAGGAAAAACGGTCTTAAAAAATGTTCCTATTTTATCGGATGTTTTTACCATGAATCAGGTGGTTCGTGGATTAAATGCGAAAGTAGACTTTGATCAAGAAGCCCATATTGTTGAAGTTGATGCTACTGGAGACATCACCGAAGAAGCTCCCTATAAGTATGTCAGCAAGATGCGTGCTTCAATTGTAGTATTGGGGCCAATCTTGGCTCGTGTAGGACATGCTAAAGTTTCGATGCCAGGTGGCTGTACTATCGGTAGTCGCCCTATCGACCTTCACCTAAAGGGACTCGAAGCGATGGGGGCTCAAATTACTCAAACGGCAGGATATATCGAAGCTAAGGCAGAACGCTTGCACGGAGCTCACATTTACATGGACTTCCCAAGTGTAGGTGCCACTCAAAACTTGATGATGGCGGCAACTCTTGCTAACGGTGTGACTGTCATTGAAAATGCTGCGCGTGAACCTGAGATTGTCGACTTGGCTGTTCTCCTAAATAAAATGGGTGCCAAGGTCAAAGGTGCAGGAACAGAAACTGTGACGATTACTGGTGTTGAGCAACTACACGGTGCAACCCACAATGTTGTACAAGACCGTATTGAAGCAGGTACCTTTATGGTAGCAGCTGCTATGACTGGTGGAGATGTCTTGATTCAAGATGCCATCTG
The DNA here is from genome assembly GCF_001811305.1 of Streptococcus sp. HMSC056C01. Taxonomy (NCBI): domain Bacteria; kingdom Bacillati; phylum Bacillota; class Bacilli; order Lactobacillales; family Streptococcaceae; genus Streptococcus; species Streptococcus sp. HMSC056C01. The sequence continues at coordinate 32,706 of NZ_KV804195.1, read as the reverse complement.
GGAACACAATCGTCCCTTGATTGCTAAATTACAGGAAATGGGTGTTGAAGTCATCGATGAGGACGAAGGAATTCGTATTCGTTCTCAACGTGAAAAATTAAAGGCTGTCCACGTTAAGACACTTCCACATCCAGGATTTCCGACAGACATGCAAGCGCAGTTCACTGCTCTAATGACCGTTGCTCAAGGTGAGTCAACTATGGTAGAGACTGTATTTGAGAATCGTTTCCAACATTTAGAGGAAATGCGTCGTATGGGCTTGCACTCTGAAATCATCCGTGATACAGCCCGTATCGTCGGAGGACAGCCTCTCCAAGGTGCAGAAGTTCTATCAACCGACTTACGTGCCAGTGCAGCCTTGATTTTGACAGGCTTGGTGGCTGAAGGCGAAACAGTTGTAGGAAAGCTTGTCCATTTAGATAGAGGTTACTACCGTTTTCATGAAAAATTAGCCCAGTTAGGAGCTAAGATTGAACGGGTAAGTGTGGAAGCTGATGAAGATGAATAAACGATCCAAATATGTCTTACGTCGCTTTATCCTAGTAATTGTAGTATTACTACTAGGATTCTTAGCTCTTGTTATTGGTTTGATGATTGGCTATGGTATTCTAGGAAAAGGTCAAGATCCTTGGGCTATTTTAGCACCAGCAAAATGGCAAGAACTCATCGCAAAATTTACAGGAAAATAGACTGGGAGACCAGTCTTTTTCTAGGAAGTGATTTTTCTAGAAAGTGAAATGAAGGAGAAAGTATGAACAAAAAAACAAGGCAGGCCCTAATTGGCCTCTTGCTCTTTTTGCTCTTGTCAGCAGGAAGCTACTATATTAAACAAATGCAGTCTTCCAACACTGCACCACAAACACAAGTAAAACAAAAATCACAGTCGTCTGATACTCCAAGTCAAGAACTGGCAGAAAGTGTCCTAACAGATTCGGTTAAAAAACAAATTAAGGGTACGCTAGAGTGGAATGGCGCAGGAGCCTTTATCGTCAATAACAATAAAACCAATCTAGACGCCAAGGTTTCAAGTAAACCCTATGCGGATAACAAGACAAAAACGGTAGGAGGAGAGACAGTTCCCACAGTAGCGAATGCAATCATGTCAAAAGCAACAAGGCAGTACAAGGACCGTGAAGAAACTGGCAATGGTTCAACATCTTGGACGCCTGCGGGTTGGCATCAGGTTAAGAACCTAAAAGGGAGCTATAATCACGCAGTTGATAGAGGTCACTTGTTAGGCTATGCCTTGATAGGTGGCTTAGATGGCTTCGATGCTTCTACCAGCAATCCTAAAAACATTGCCGTACAGACAGCTTGGGCCAACCAAGCGCGTGCAGAAGATTCCACAGGCCAAAACTACTATGAAAGTCTGGTTCGAAAAGCTCTGGATCAAAACAAACGAGTGCGTTACCGTGTGACGTTACTCTATGCGTCTGTGGAAGACTTGGTGCCGTCCGCATCGCAGATTGAAGCTAAGTCCTCTGACGGAGAATTGGAGTTTAATGTCGTGATTCCAAATGTCCAAAAGGGAATTCAGTTAGATTACCGAACAGGTGAGGTCACAGTCACAAAAGCTAACTAATTGTTCAAGAGGTTGAGGGAAAATCCCAACCTCGTTTTTTATTAGTCATGAACTGTTGACACGATTGCTTGTTTTTTGCACTTCTGATTTTAAAGAGATTTTTTGAAGATTCACAAGGCTGGAACTAGGGCGTCGGGACTTGGATTGCAGCTCTCTATTCAGCGACCCTTTATCATAGAAATTGAAAATTAATGTGTAGAAATTGGAAAATATGGTATAATAGTTTCAATTATACTTTTTAGGAGAAGGAAAATGGAAGACCCGAGCAGTCAGGATTTGTTACTGCAATTTGTTTTATTAGTTGTTTTGACCTTTTTAAATGCCTTTTTCTCTGCAACAGAAATGGCCATGGTTTCACTTAGTCGTTCACGTGTTGAGCAAAAAGCTGAGGAGGGGGATAAACGCTATATCCGTTTACTAAAGGTACTTGAAAACCCGAATCACTTTTTATCAACCATTCAAGTTGGTATCACCTTAATTACGATCTTGTCAGGGGCTAAACTAGCAGATTCACTTGGAGAGTTGATCGCCTCTTGGATGGGAAATAGCGAAACTGCCTATGCGGTAGCTAGCTTCTTATCATTAGCTTTCTTGACTTATATTTCTATTGTTTTTGGCGAGCTTTATCCAAAGCGAATTGCTCTAAATCTTAAGGATGCCTTGGCTATCCGAACAGTACCGTTTATTATTGCTCTTGGTAAGATTGTGAGTCCCTTCGTTTGGATGCTCTCAGCATCAACTAATCTCTTGAGTCAATTGACACCGATGACATTTGATGATGCGGACGAAAAAATGACTCGTGATGAGATTGAGTACATGTTGTCTAAGAGTGAAGAAACCTTGGATGCTGATGAAATTGAAATGTTACAAGGGATTTTCTCGCTAGATGAGCTCATGGCACGTGAAGTCATGGTTCCTCGAACCGATGCTTTCATGGTAGATATTCAAGATGACACTCAGACCATTATCCAAAGTATCTTAAAACAGAATTTTTCTCGTATTCCTGTTTATGATGGAGATAAGGATAATGTTATTGGATTGATTCATACTAAGAGTCTTCTTAAAGAAGCCTTTGCCAGCGGTTTTGACAATATTGTCTGGAAGCGAATCTTACAAGATCCACTCTTTGTACCTGAGACCATTTTTGTGGATGATTTATTAAAAGAGTTTAGAAATACTCAAAGACAGATGGCTATCCTTCTGGATGAGTATGGAGGTATGGCTGGTCTAGTTACGCTGGAGGATCTCCTTGAGGAGATTGTCGGTGAAATTGATGATGAAACTGACCGCGCTGAAGTTTATGTTCATACAATTGGCGAAGATACCTATATCGTCCAAGGGACAATGAATTTAAATGACTTTAATGCTTACTTTGATGTTGAACTTGAAAGTGATGATGTAGATACAATCGCTGGTTACTATTTGACCGGTGTGGGAACTATTCCAACATCAGAAAAACTTAGCTATGAGTTAGAAAGTAGCAATAAGCATATCACCCTAACTAATGATAAGGTCAAAAATGGACGTGTAACCAAGCTTAAGGTTCAAATTCAAGAACTTGAATCAGAAGAAGAAACAGAATAAAACAAAAGCTTTATCAGAGCAGAACTGATAAAGCTTTTCTAGTAGTTAAAAAGAAAAGACTCCTGTAGGAGCCTTTGATAATATAGAGGCGGTAGACGGATTTGAACCGACGATCAAGCTTTTGCAGAGCCGTGCCTTACCACTTGGCTATACCGCCTTAACTTTTATTATTATACCTTTTAAATTAAATCTCGTCAATAGTTTCTTTTCTGAAAATGTAAGTTTTCCTGCTTTCAAAGGCATGCGACAAAATATTCTGAAAATTCGTTTACTTTTGAAAGGGAGTGTGGTATAATTAACAGTATCTCATTAATTTTATATAGAGGAGTTAACTAAACATGAAAAAAAGTCGGATTTTTGCGGTAGCAGGGGTTGCCCTACTCGCAACAGGCGTTCTCGCAGCTTGTGGTTCTTCAAAATCATCAAATGCTGAAGCACCAAAAGCCTATGGCTATACTTATACTGCTGACCCAGAAACATTGGACTACCTTATCTCTGGGAAACAAAGTACTAAAGTTGCCACTTCAAACGGTATCGATGGACTCTTTACAAATGATAAGTATGGTAACCTTACTCCTGCAGTCGCTGAAGACTGGTCAGTGTCTCAAGATGGATTAACATACACTTATAAGATTCGTAAAGGTGTAAAATGGTTAACATCTGATGGTGAAGAATATGCAGAAGTAACTGCAAATGACTTTGTTACAGGTTTGAAACACGCAGCCGACAATAAATCAGCCGCTCTTTACCTAGCACAAAATTCTGTAAAAGGATTGGCTGACTATGTGTCAGGGACTAATACGGACTTTTCTGCAGTAGGTGTTAAAGCTGTTGATGATTACACTCTTCAATATACATTGAACCAACCTGAACCATACTGGAACTCTAAATTGTCTTACGCAATCTTCTGGCCTTTGAACGCAGAGTTTGAAAAATCAAAAGGTAAAGACTTTGGTAAGGCAACAGACCCAACATCATTGCTTTACAATGGACCTTTCTTGCTTAAAGGGTTGACGGCTAAGTCTTCTATCGAATTTGCGAAGAATGAACAGTATTGGGATAAAGATAATGTTCACATCGATACTGTAACACTTGCTTATTATGATGGTTCAGACCAAGAGTCACTTGAGCGTAACTTTACAAATGGAGCCTACAGTTATGCCCGTCTCTTCCCTACTAGCTCAAACTATTCTAAGGTAGCAGAAACATATAAAGACAATATTTACTATACTCCACAAGGAGCTGGTATTGCTGGTTTGGGTGTTAATATTGACCGTCAAAGCTATAAGTACACATCAAAAACAACTGACGAAGAAAAAACATCTACTAAGAAAGCCCTTCTCAACAAAGACTTCCGTCAAGCTTTGAACTTTGCTTTTGATCGTACTGCTTATTCAGCTCAGCTAAATGGTAAGGATGGAGCAGCCCTTGCTGTCCGTAACCTCTTCGTAAAACCAGAATTTGTTTCAGCAGGTGAAAAAACATTTGGTGACTTGGTCACTGAGAAAGTTGTTTCTTATGGTGATGAGTGGAAAGATGTAAACTTTGCAGATGCTCAAGATGGACTTTATAATGCTGATAAAGCTAAAGCAGAACTAGCTAAAGCTAAAAAAGACCTTGAAGCAGATGGTGTAAAATTCCCAATCCACTTGGATATTCCAGTTGACCAAACAGCTAAAAACTATATCGCTCGTATCCAATCATTTAAACAATCTGTTGAGACCGCTTTGGGCACAGATAATGTAGTTATCGATATCCAACAAATCACTACAGATGAATTACACAATATCACATACTACGCTGCTAGTGCGGCAGCAGAGGATTGGGATATTTCAGGTGCAGTTGGATGGAATCCAGACTATGATGATCCATCAACTTACCTTGATATCTTGAAAACAACTAATAGTGAAACAACTAAGACCTACATGGGCTATGACAATCCATCAAACCCAGCGGTTGCTCAAGTTGGTTTGAAAGAATATGATAAATTAGTTGACGAAGCTGGAAATGAAACAACCGATCTTAACAAACGTTATGAGAAATATGCAGCAGCTCAAGCTTGGTTGACAGATAGCTCACTCTTCCTTCCAGCTATGTCTTCTTCAGGAGCAGCACCAGTTATTTCTCGTGTAGTACCATTCTCAGCCTCTTACACTCAATCTGGTGATAAAGGTTCAGATGTATACTTCAAGTACCTTAAATTGCAAGCTAACACTGTAACAACCAAAGAGTACAAAGAAGCTCGTGAAAAATGGCTCAAAGAAAAAGCTGAATCAAACGAAAAAGCTCAAAAAGAGTTAGCGAGTCATGTGAAATAAATAATGCTCATCAGAACTTTCTCTCCTAAAGGAGAAGGTTCTTTTGGGATTTTAAAGGAAATAATATGAAAAAATATGTTTTTATGCGTATCTTGCGGTCGTTGGTTTCTATTTTCTTAGTAACGACCTTGATTTACACAATCATCTATACGATGGTTCCACGGAAGTTGATCTTCAAACAAGATACTAACTACAATAAAATTGCGACAACGGCTGATAAACGAGATAACTATGAAAATACTGTCTTTGAGCGTATGGGTTATATCGAATATTACGATACGAAAGAGTTGCAGGAAAAAGCTAGTAGCATTGACTCTTCTGTTACAGTAGATGCAAATGATACAAATAAAGCAATCTATGAAAAATATATCCAACAACTTGGGAATGGTTGGACTCTAGGTGAGTTTACAGAGAGTGGACAATTCTACGCTACACGTGAAATTCCTATTTTTGAGCGTGTGTTCAAATTCTATGCAAACTTGCTTGATATTGACCATACAAACAAGATTCAAGACCCAGAAAATCCAAACTTAGAGCGTTATTTGCGTTTTGAGAATGACCCTGCTATCGGCTGGTCTCTTGTGGGTTCAGGTACTAAACATAAATACCTCTTGTACTTCAATAGTCAGTTCCCATTTGTTCACCAAAACTTTGTCAACTTGAACCTAGGAGATTCTTACCCAACATACGCTAACACTCCTGTACTTCAGGTTATTACACAAGGACAAGGACAAACAAAGACTTCTGAAGTCCAATTCCCAACTGGTAAGAAAACATCATCAGTCAATATCTACTCAAGAACTTATAAATCTCCGAGTCAAGCTGATGCTCGTGAAGTAGCCAACTACGGTAAAGATGATCCATATACTGCAACTGAGAGCAACTATCAGTACCCATCTATGATAGCAAGTTCTGCTATCACTGGTTTGATTGGTCTTTCGATTTCATACGCGATTGCGATTCCTCTTGGTTCAGCAATGGCTCGTTTCAAAAACACTTGGATCGATAGTTTCTCTACAGGGACTCTAACGTTCTTGTTGGCTCTTCCAACGATTGCCCTAGTTTATATTATTCGTTTGATTGGTTCTTCAATCGGCTTCCCAGACTCATTCCCAATCTTGGGTGCTGGTGATTGGCGTTCTTATGTCCTTCCTGCAGTGATTCTGGGCTTGCTAGGAGCACCTACTATGGCGATTTGGATTCGCCGTTATATGATTGACTTGCAATCACAAGATTTCGTTCGTTTTGCTCGTGCTAAAGGTTTGTCTGAGAAAGAGATTTCTGATAAGCACATCTTTAAAAATGCTATGGTACCACTCGTTTCTGGTATCCCAGGCTCAATTATTGGTGTTATTGGTGGAGCAACTCTTACTGAAACAGTCTTCGCCTTCCCAGGTATGGGTAAAATGTTGATCGACTCTGTAAAAGCTTCAAACAATAATATGGTAGTTGGTCTCGTCTTTATCTTCACTTGTGTTTCAATCTTCTCAAACCTTATCGGAGATATTTGGATGACCATTATTGACCCACGTATTAAATTGACAGAGAAAGGAGGCAAATAATGTCTACAATTAGTAATGAAAAATTTCAGTTTGTAAAACGTGATGATTATGCCTCTGAAGCAATTGATGCTCCTGCCTATTCATACTGGGGTTCTGTTTTTAGACAGTTTTTGAAGAAAAAATCAACAGTAATCATGCTAGGTATCTTGATTGCGGTTGTTTTGATGAGTTTCATTTACCCAATGTTCTCTGATTTTGACTTCAATGATGTAAGTAAGGTAAATGATTTTAGCGCTCGTTACATTAAGCCAAATGCTGAGCATTGGTTTGGTACAGATAGTAATGGTAAATCTCTCTTTGATGGTGTCTGGTTTGGAGCTCGTAACTCTATCTTGATTTCTGTCATTGCGACCTTTGTCAACCTTTTTATCGGTGTTGTCATTGGTGGAATTTGGGGGATCTCAAAATCAGTTGACCGTATCATGATGGAAGTCTACAACGTTATCAACAATATCCCATCACTTTTGATTGTTATTGTTTTGACTTACTCTATCGGTGCAGGTTTCTGGAATTTGATCTTTGCCATGAGTGTAACCACTTGGATTGGTGTCGCCCATTCAATTCGTATCCAAATGTTACGTTACCGTGATTTAGAGTACAACCTTGCTTCACGTACCTTGGGAACACCAAGTTACAAAATTATTATGAAAAACATTATGCCACAATTGGTATCTGTTATTGTTACGAGTACGTCGCAAATGCTTCCAGCCTTTATCTCATATGAAGCTTTCCTTTCATTCTTTGGACTTGGATTGCCAATCACAGTACCAAGTTTAGGACGTTTGATTTCAGATTATTCTCAGAACGTAACAACCAATGCATACCTCTTCTGGATTCCATTGACAACTTTGGTCTTGGTATCCTTGTCACTGTTCGTTGTTGGTCAAAACCTAGCGGATGCTAGTGATCCACGTACACATAGATAGGAGTAGACATGATAAAAGGAAAAAATGTAATTTTGACTGCTCAAGATATTGTCGTGGAATTTGATGTTCGTGACAAGATTTTGACAGCTATTCGAGGTGTCTCCATCGACCTGATTGAGGGAGAGGTCCTCGCGTTAGTTGGGGAGTCAGGTTCAGGTAAATCAGTTTTGACAAAAACATTCACAGGAATGTTGGAAGAAAATGGTCGTATTGCACAAGGTAGTATTAATTACCGAGGACAAGATTTGACAACCTTATCTTCTCATAAAGAATGGGAAAGTATTCGTGGTGCAAAGATTGCAACTATCTTCCAAGATCCGATGACCAGTCTAGACCCTATCAAGACAATCGGAAGTCAAATCACAGAAGTTATTATTAAACACCAAGGCAAGACAGCTCAAGAAGCTAAAGAGATGGCTATCGACTATATGAACAAGGTTGGTATCCCGGATGCTGAGAGACGTTTTGATGAATACCCATTCCAGTATTCTGGAGGAATGCGTCAACGTATCGTTATCGCGATTGCTCTTGCTTGTCGTCCAGACATTCTTATCTGTGATGAGCCTACAACAGCTCTTGATGTGACCATTCAAGCACAGATCATTGACTTGTTGAAATCACTTCAACACGAATACCACTTTACAACAATCTTCATCACTCACGACCTAGGTGTCGTAGCAAGTATCGCTGATAAAGTTGCAGTTATGTATGCTGGTGAAATCGTCGAGTATGGTACTGTTGAAGAAATCTTCTACGACCCACGTCACCCATATACATGGAGCCTCTTGTCAAGCTTGCCTCAACTTGCGGATGACAAAGGTGAATTGTACTCAATCCCTGGAACACCCCCATCGCTCTATACTGAATTGAAGGGAGATGCTTTTGCTCTTCGTTCAGACTATGCGATGAAGATTGATTTCGAAGAAAAAGCACCTCAGTTTGCAGTATCAGATACTCATTGGGCGAAAACATGGTTGCTTCATGAACAGGCTCCAAAAGTTTCAAAACCAGCAGTGATTGAAGACTTACACGATAAAATTCGTGAAAAGATGGGCTTTGCTCATCTTGAGGACTAGGAGGAAGGAAATGTCTGAAAAATTAGTAGAAATTAAAGACTTAGAAATTTCCTTCGGTGAAGGAAGCAAAAAGTTTGTCGCTGTTAAAAATGCGAACTTCTTTATCAACAAAGGAGAAACTTTCTCACTTGTTGGAGAGTCTGGTAGTGGTAAGACAACAATTGGTCGTGCTATCATCGGTCTTAATGATACCAGCAAAGGTGATATCATCTTTGAAGGTCAAAAAATTAATGGTAAAAAATCACGTGAACAAGCTTCGGAATTAATCCGTCGAATCCAAATGATTTTCCAAGACCCTGCTGCAAGTTTGAATGAACGTGCAACGGTTGATTATATCATTTCTGAAGGTCTTTATAACTACCATTTATTTAAAGATGAAGAAGAAAGAAAAGAAAAAGTTCAAAATATCATTCGTGAAGTGGGACTTTTGGCTGAACACTTGACACGTTACCCACATGAGTTTTCAGGTGGACAACGTCAACGTATCGGGATTGCCCGTGCCTTGGTTATGCAACCTGACTTCGTTATTGCGGATGAGCCAATTTCAGCCTTGGACGTTTCAGTACGTGCCCAAGTTTTGAACTTGCTCAAGAAATTCCAAAAGGAATTAGGATTGACTTATCTCTTTATCGCCCACGATTTGTCAGTAGTTCGTTTCATCTCTGATCGTATCGCGGTAATTTATAAGGGTGTTATTGTTGAAGTGGCTGAAACTGAAGAATTGTTTAACAATCCAGTTCATCCATACACGCAAGCACTTCTATCAGCTGTTCCTATTCCAGACCCAATCTTGGAACGTAAAAAAGTTTTGAAAGTCTATGATCCAGATCAACATGACTATGAAACTGATAAACCTTCTATGGTAGAAATTCGTCCAGGTCACTATGTTTGGGCAAACCAAGCTGAGTTGGAACGCTATAAAAAAGATTTGAAATAAGAAAGAGTTTTGTAATCTTGGTAGAACAATTCTATTAAGGTTATGAAACTTTTTTATTTTGTAAAAAACACTAGTTTAAAGATAAACAACTACATACCCGATAACATGCTAATGCTCAATGAAAATCAAAGAGCAAACTAGGAAGCTA
>NZ_KV804195.1:16670-22473 GCF_001811305.1 Streptococcus sp. HMSC056C01 | reverse complement strand
CAAACTAGGAAGCTAGCCGCAGGTTGCTCAAAGCCCGGCTTTGAGGTTGCAGATAAAGCTGACCTAGTTTGGATTTGAGTATAAGACTAGTTTTCAATGACTCTTGGATGAGAAACCAAAGAAGCTGTTATTCTTTGAAAGTGTATTGAATGTATACAGAATGGAATGGATAAAACTACTTTCAGATAAGCTTTTATGAATCTTCAAAATTAAAATCACTTTCTATTTAATATATCAGTCTTGCATTGCCTTCCTTTATGTGCTAGAGTTATGGTAAAGGTTACAAAATCAAGGAGGGTTTTATGAGAAATCCAGCACTAATAGAAGAAATGAAAACTTACAGAGGGCGAGATGAAGTTCCGCAAGACTTTGACGATTTTTGGGATGGGGAAATAGAGAAGGTTTCAGTCTTACCAGATTACCAACTAGAGGAACGTGATTTTCGTATTCCAAATGTGAAGTGTTATGAGCTAACTTTTAAAGGTACACGTGATGGTCTTGTTTATGCACGTGTGGTCTTACCAAAATCTGAACATAAAGTACCAGTTATTTTTCACTTCCATGGCTATATGGGACGTTGTTGGGATTGGACAGATATGTTGGCCTTTACAGTCGCTGGTTATGGTGTTGTATCTATGGATGTCCGTGGTCAGTCTGGTTACTCACAAGATGGGTTACGTTCGCCTCTCGGAAATACAGTTAAGGGCCAAATCATTCGTGGTGCAGTAGAAGGAAAAGAGCAACTCTTCTATAAGGATGTTTATCTTGATATTTATCAATTAGTTGAGATTGTAGCTAGCTTCCCACAAGTGGATGAAGGCCAATTAGCAAGCTATGGAGCTTCTCAAGGAGGAGCGCTGGCTCTGGTGGCTGCGGGGTTAAATCCACGGATTAAGCGAACCGTAGCTATTTATCCATTCTTGTCAGACTTTAGACGAGTGGTAGAGATTGGAAATACTAGCGAAGCCTATGATGAGCTCTTTCGTTACTTTAAGTTCCATGATCCATTCCATGAGACAGAAGAGCAGATTATGGAAACACTTAGTTATATCGATGTAAAAAATCTTGCCCATCGTATTAAGGGGGAAGTTCGGATGATTACTGGACTTGATGACGATGTCTGCTATCCAATCACTCAGTTTGCTATTTACAACCGTTTGACTTGTGAAAAGAGTTATCGTATCATGCCTGAATATGCTCATGAAGCCATGAATGTTCATGTCAATGATCAAGTTTACAACTGGTTATGTGGTAGTGAGATCCCCTTTACCTATCTTGGTCACTAAAAATTGAAAAAAAGCTCTGTAGTTTCGAATGAACTACAGGCTTTTCTTTATGTGCCCCAGATAATGAGAAAGTAGTTTTAGGTAGTTTGAAACTTCTAAATATCTTTGAAAGTAGAATCTATTATAGATTATAAAGTCTAAAATTTAGAATATTTATTATATAATATGATTAAGATAAAAAGTGAAAGGAGTATAGCTAGTTGCGAATCTTTTAACTTGGAATTTATAAAAGCGCAACAGCATTTCATTTACAAAGAATGGCAATTCCATTCAATAATACAGTTTCTTATTTGCAGCTAGTCTGAGTGGCTAAAAATTTTAAGCAAAAAAGAAAGCGCTTTATTTTTTAAAATAACGGAAGGGAAAACATGAATCAGAGAGATTTTGATAGAAAACAGAGATATGGAATTCGGAAATTTGCAGTTGGAGCAGCTTCAGTAGTGATTGGAGCGGTTGTTTTTGGTGCTGCACCGGCTTTGGCTCAAGAGGCACCATCAACGAATGGTGAAACAGCGGGGCAATCTTTGCCAGAATTGCCTAAGGAAGTAGAGACAGGAAATCTAGCTAATTTAGATAAGGAGCTTGCAGGCCAAGTAACCACAGTAAATAATAGTGGAACAGAAGTGAGCCGTGAAGAGTTGCAAGCAAACCCAGCGTCTGAAAAACCAACCGGAACAGAAACATCAAACGAAACTCCAGCTACAGAGAGTAAAGACGAAGAAGAAGTTGGAAACATTCCGCGTGACTTTTATGCAAGAGAGTTGGAAAATGCCAATACTGTTATAGAGAAAGAAGATGTTGAAACCAATCCTTCAAACGGTCAAAGAGTTGACATGAAGGAAGAGCTAGACAAGCTTAAAAAACTTCAAAATGCGACCATTCATATGGAGTTTAAGCCAGATGCATCTGCTCCACGTTTTTACAACCTCTTCTCAGTTTCTAGTGATACTAAAGTAAATGAGTATTTCACTATGGCCATCCTTGATAACACAGCTATCGTTGAAGGTCGTGATGCAAATGGAAATCAATTCTATGGTGATTATAAAACTGCTCCTTTGAAAATTAAGCCAGGTGAGTGGAACTCTGTAACCTTTACAGTTGAAAGACCAAATGCTGACCAACCAAAAGGTCAGGTTCGCGTCTATGTAAATGGTGTCTTGTCGCGCACAAGTCCTCAGTCTGGTCGCTTCATCCAAGACATGCCAGATGTCAACCATGTACAAATCGGTACAACAAAACGTACAGGCAAAAACTTCTGGGGTGCTAATCTTAAAGTCCGTAATCTAACGGTTTATGATCGTACTCTTTCTCCAGAAGAAGTTAAAAAACGTAGCCAACTTTTTGAAAGAGGAGAGTTGGAGAAGAAACTTCCTGAAGGAGCAGAAGTTACTGATAAACTGGATGTTTTTGAAGGTGGTGAGAACCGCAAGCCAAATAAAGATGGTATCGCAAGCTACCGCATTCCTGCCCTGCTGAAAACTGATAAAGGAACCTTGATTGCTGGTGCAGATGAGAGACGCTTGCATCACTCTGACTGGGGCGATATCGGTATGGTTGTTCGTCGTAGTGATGATAAGGGCAAAACGTGGGGAGATAGAATTGTCATCTCAAATCCTCGGGACAATGAGAATGCCAGAAGAGCTCATGCGGGATCACCAGTCAACATTGACATGGCCCTAGTCCAAGATCCGAAAACTAAGCGAATCTTCTCTATTTTTGATATGTTCGTAGAAGGTGAAGCTGTCAGAGATTTACCAGGAAAAGCACCACAAGCCTATGAGCAAATTGGAGATAAGGTTTATCAGGTTCTATACAAAAAAGGTGAAGCAGGACGTTATACAATCCGTGAAAATGGTGAAGTCTTTGACCCTGAAAATAGAAAGACAGAATACCGTGTTGTAGTTGATCCTAAGAAACCAGCCTATAGTGATAAGGGTGACCTTTACAAGGGTGAGGAACTAATCGGTAATGTCTACTTTGATTACAGCGACAAGAATATCTTTAGAGTTTCAAACACCAACTATCTCTGGATGTCTTATAGTGATGACGATGGTAAAACTTGGTCTGCACCAAAAGATATTACATACGGCATTCGTAAGGACTGGATGCACTTCTTAGGTACTGGACCTGGTACAGGTATTGCCTTACATTCAGGACCTCATAAAGGGCGTCTTGTTATCCCTGCCTACACTACAAATAACGTATCCTACCTAAGTGGTTCTCAGTCTTCACGCGTCATTTACTCAGATGACCATGGTGAAACTTGGCACGCTGGTGAAGCGGTCAATGATAACCGTCCAGTAGGTAACCAAACAATTCATTCTTCAAATATGAATAATCCAGGTGCTCAAAATACTGAGTCAACTGTTGTTCAGTTGAATAATGGGGATCTCAAACTCTTCATGCGTGGATTGACAGGGGATTTGCAAGTTGCAACGAGTAAAGACGGTGGAGCAACTTGGGAAAAAGATGTAAAACGCTATTCAGATGTCAAAGATGTCTACGTTCAAATGTCTGCCATTCATACGGTACAAGATGGTAAGGAATATATCATCCTCAGTAATGCAGGTGGGCCAGGACGTTACAATGGTCTGGTGCACTTAGCGCGTGTGGAAGCCAATGGAGACCTAACTTGGCTCAAGCACAATCCAATTCAAAGTGGCAAATTTGCTTATAATTCCTTGCAAGATCTTGGGGACGGTGAATTTGGCTTGCTTTATGAGCATGCAACTGCCACTCAAAATGAATATACCTTGTCTTATAAGAAATTCAACTGGGATTTCTTAAGCAAGGATAGAATTGCTCCAACAAAAGCAACTGTAAAAAATGCTGTGGAGATGAGCAAAAATGTCATTGCTCTAGAATTTGATTCTGAAGTATTGGTGAATCAACCACCAGTTCTTAAATTGGCAAATGGGAACTTTGCGACTTTCTTGACGCAATACGATACAAAAACATTGCTTTTCGCAGTTAACAAGGAAGATATTGGTCAAGAAATTACAGAAATCATTGATGGTGCAATTGAGAGCATGCATAATTTGCCTGTAAGTCTTGAAGGTGCAGGAGTCCCTGGTGGTAAAAATGGAGCAAAAGCAGAAATCCATGAAGTCCCAGAATTTACAGGTGCAGTCAATGGTGAAGAAGGTGCAGTTCATGAGGCTCCAGCCTTTGATGGTGGTGTCAACGGTGAGGAAGCCGCTGTTCATAATGTGCCAGCCTTTGAAGGTGGTGTGAACGGCGAAGAAGCCGCTGTTCATGAAGTTCCAGAAATAGAGGTTGAAGAAAATCCACCGGGAACTATTCATGAAGTCCCAGAATTCGAAGGTGGAGTCAATGGTGCTGAAGCAGCCATTCATGAGATTCTGGACTTCGAAGGTGGTGTGAACGGTGAGGAAGCCGCGGTCCATGAAGTTCCAGAAGGTAGTCTAGTAGAAAGCTCAAAAGGAGAGTCTGCCGTTCATGAAGTTCCAGCTTTTGAAGGTGGCGTCAATGGTGAGGAAGCAACTAAATCAGAAGTCCCAGAATTTGAAGGTGGTGTCAATGGTGAGGAAGGAGCTAAGGCAGAGAGTCCAGAGTTCGAAGGCGGAGTCAATGCAGTAGAAGCAGCTAAAGCAGAGAGTCCAGAGTTCGAAGGTGGTGTCAATGGTGAGGAAGCAGCTAAGTCAGACGCATCAGCCTTCGAAGGTGGAGTCAATGGAGAAGAAAGTGCGAAGGCAGAGGCGCCAGAATATACAGGTGGTGTTAATGGAGTAGAGGCCGCTAAGTTAGAAGTTCCAGAATACACAGGTGGCGTCAATGGATTAGAATTTGCTAAGTTAGAAGCTCCAGAATACACAGGTGGCGTTAATGGAGTAGAGGCCGCTAAGTTAGAGGTTCCAGAATACACAGGTGGCGTCAATGCAGTGGAATCTTCTAAGTTAGAAGTTCCAGAGTACACAGGCGATGTCAATGGAGTAGAGGCCGCTAAGTTAGAGGTTCCAGAATATACAGGCGGTGTTAATGGAGTAGAGGCTACTAAGTTAGAAGTTCCAGAGTACACAGGTGGTGTCAATGGAGTAGAGGCCGCTAAGTTAGAGGTTCCAGAATACACAGGCGGTGTCAATGGGCTAGAAGCTGCGAGTACAGAAGTTCCAGCGTATGTAGGTGGTGTAAACAGTGCTGAAGCTGCTGTCCATGAGGTCTCAGAGTATAAGGGAGAACAGTCAATTGTGGTTCAGGCTATGGCACAAGATAAAACTTATCAAGCCCCTGCTGCTCGTCAGCAACTTCTTCCTGAAACAGGAAGTGAAGCTGTTGCTCCTCTTGCATCTCTAGGACTTGTAGGCATGCTCCTAGGTATGTTTGCCATGGGCAAGAAAAAAGAAGATCAATGAAATAGTTAAAATCAACGAAATTCATAGAGAAATTTGATCTTATATTAGAAAGAGTCGTGACTAGAACTAGTTACGGCCTTTTTGATCTAGATAAATCAGGAGTCAAATAGTTAATACTCTTCGAAAATCAAATTCAAACCACGT
>NZ_KV804195.1:0-16570 GCF_001811305.1 Streptococcus sp. HMSC056C01 | reverse complement strand
CTAGTTTGCTCTTTGATTTTCATTGAGTATAAGTTTGAGATAAAGTTCATTAAAAAAACGATTCAACCGAATGAAGCAATTTTCTGTTTGAAAAAATCCAAAGTACCCGAAAGTAGTTTCAAATGTCTGAGTTTATGTTTCAAAAATTGAAAGTGAAATCTGTTCTATATTCATCTATCTTAAAATAGGGAAATTTATTATATAATGAGAATAAGATGAAATTTGAAAGGAGTAGGAGACTCTAGTTAACGATGGGTCGTTAAGTGAGAGAAAATTTGAAAGAGCGAGTGTAACCATTCGTGAAAAAGTAATTTTTGTTAGTTAGTCAGATGGCTAAAAATTTTAAGCAAAAAAGAAAGCGCTTTATTTTTAAAAATGAAAGGAAGAAAGATGAAGCATAATCAGTTGGAGAGAAAACAACGATACGGAATTCGCAAATTTACAGTAGGAGCCGCTTCAGTAGTGATTGGAGCAGTTGTTTTTGGTGCATCGCCGGTATTAGCACAAGAAGCAACAACTACCAATAAGGAGACGACAGAACTAGGAGTAGAGAAGGAACAGGCAGAAAAAGCAGTAGATACTGAAAAGAGTGCGACAGAGTCTAATGGGGTAGATACAGTCACACATGCATCTACAGAAGCACATACTGGAACAGAGACAACTGCAACGGCAGCAACAACTGCAACAGCAGAAACGGCAGAAGCAACTAGAGAAACCGAAAAAGATCCAGCTGCGCTTCCACGTGATTACTATGCTAGAGAGTTGGAAAATGTCAATACTGTTCTTGAAAAGGAAGATGTAGAGACTAATGCTGCAAATAGCAATAGAATTGATCTGACAGAGCAATTGGAAAAACTGAAACAGCTTCAAAATGCGACCATTCATATGGAGTTCAAACCAGATGCTTCTGCACCAGCATTTTACAACCTTTTCTCAGTCTCAAGTGATAAGGTTCGAAATGAATATTTCACCATGGCTGTTTACAACAATGTTGCCTTGATTGAGGGGCGCGATCAAAACGGCGATCAATTTTATGATAGATACACAGACGCACCATTAACTGTCAAACCAGGTCAGTGGAACTCAGTAACCTTTACAGTTGAAAGACCAAGTGCAGATTCTCCAGATGGGCAAGTTCGTCTCTATGTAAACGGAGTTTTGTCACGAACAAGTAAGAAATCAGGACGCTTTATCAAAGATATGCCTGATGTGAATCATATGCAAATTGGTACCACAAATCGTGCAGGAAGTATGGTTTGGGGGGCAGGTTTACAAGTTCGTAATCTAACTGTTTACGATCGTGCCTTGAGTCCAGAAGAAGTTCAAAATCGTAGCTACCTATTTGAAAGATCCGAATTAGAGAAAAAGCTTCCAGAAGGAGCTGAGATAACAGATAAAAAGGATGTTTTTGAAGCTGGTAAAAATGGGCAGTCAAATCCAGATGGTATTAATAGTTATCGTATTCCAGCCCTTCTTAAGACTGACAAGGGAACTTTGATTGCTGGAGCTGATGAACGTCGTTTGCACCACTATGACTGGGGCGATATCGGTATGGTCGTCAAACGAAGTGAAGATCAGGGTCAAACATGGGGCGATCGTATCACCCTTACGAATCTACGCGACAATCCAAAAGCTACTGATCCATCTGTTGGTTCACCAGTAAATATCGATATGGTTTTAGCCCAAGATACTGAAACTAAACGCATCTTTTCAGTCTATGATATGTTCCCAGAAGGAAAAGGTATCTTTGGGATGTCAGCTGAAAAAGAGGAAGCTTATAAAGAAATTGATGGAAAAACCTACCAAATTCTCTACCGTGAAGGAGAAAATGGAGCCTATACCATTCGTGAAAATGGCCTTGTCTACACACCAGATGGTCAGGCAACGGATTACCGTGTTGTTGTAAATCCAGTCAAGCCGGCTTATAGTGATAAAGGTGATCTTTATCAGGGTGAGCAACTGCTAGGAAATATCTATTTTACAAGCAATAAAACTTCTCCATTTAGAATTGCTAAAGACAGCTACCTATGGATGTCTTACAGTGATGATGACGGTAAGACTTGGTCTGCGCCACAAGATATTACACCAATGGTCAAAGCTGATTGGATGAAATTCTTAGGTGTGGGACCTGGAGTAGGCATTACCCTCCAGAATGGACCTCATAAAGGTCGTATCGTCGTTCCTGTCTATACGACGAATAGAACAAACCATCTCAATGGTTCTCAATCATCTCGTATCATCTACTCAGATGACCATGGTAAGACTTGGCATATGGGTGGCGGTGTCAATGATAACCGTACACTTTATGATGGTACAGTAGTTGATTCAAGCAACATGAACAATTACTACGCTCAAAATACGGAATCTTCTGTTGTTCAGCTGAATAATGGTCAGTTGAAACTCTTTATGCGTGGTTTGACTGGTGATTTGCAAGTTGCGACAAGTAATGATGGTGGTATTACATGGGACAACTATGTAGCACGCTATGATGTACCAGATGTCTATGTTCAAATGGCAGCGACTCATACGGTTCAAGATGGTAAGGAGTATATCCTTCTAGCAAATGCCAATGGCCCAGGTCGTAAGAATGGTTACATTCGAGTGGCTCGCGTAGAAGAAGATGGCGAGTTGACTTGGCTGCATCATCATTTGATTCAAGAAGGGGAATATGCCTATAACTCACTTCAACAGATTGGACCAAAAGAATTTGGTCTCTTGTATGAACATCATGAAGCTGGTGGCAATCCTTATACTCTATCCTTCAAAAAATTCAACTGGGATTTCTTAACGAAGGAAAGAATTTCTCCTAAAGAAGCCAAAGTTAAAAATGTTATTGAAAAATGGCCAGGAATTCTTGCAGTAGAGTTTGATTCAGAAGTTTTGGTCAACAAAATCCCAACACTTCAGTTGGCAAATGGTAAAAAAGTAAACTTCATGACCCAGTACGATACGAAGACTTTGCTATTTACAATAGACAAGTCAGATCTTGGTCAGGAGATAACTGGACTTGCTTCTGGAGCTATCGAGAGTATGCACAATCTTCCAGTGAGTCTTGAAGGAGCAGGTATTCCTGGAGCTGCCAACGGTAGTGAAGCTGCTGTTCACGAAGTTCCAGAATTTACAGGTGGTGTGAATGGTGTAGAAGCTGCTGTTCATGAATTACCAGAATTCACAGGTGGTGTGAATGGTGTAGAAGCAGCTGTTCATGAAGTCCCAGAATTCACAGGCGGAGTAAGCGCTGATAGTCCTGTAACTCCTGAAAAACCAGGATTTGTGGGTGGAGTCAATGGTAGTGAAGCAGCTGTTCATGAAGTGCCAGCATTCACGGGCAGTGTGAAGAATAACGTCGCACCGACAGAAAACCCAGGATTTACAGCTGGCACCAAAGGTTCAGAAGGAGCAGGCCATAAAGATCCAGATTACAAAGGTCAGCAGTCTATTGTATCACAGGCTATGTCACAAGATAAGACCTATCAAGCACCTGCAGTTCGTCAAGATGTTCTTCCTAAGACAGGAAACGAAGATGCCTCTGCCCTTGCATCAGTAGGACTTGTGGGGATGCTCCTTGGTATGTTTGCTTTGGGGAAGAGAAAAGAAGATTAGTCAAATCGTTGAAAGTGAAAGTTTCCTTAGTGAAACTAGATCTTAGTTAGAAAGGGTCGTAACGGAAATTTGTTACGGCCTTTTTTCTTTCATGTTTGCGAGAAAAAAGGGCTGGTTTCAAGATTTAAGAGGTGTTGGGATAGATTTTAGGTCCCTGAAACTACTTTCAGAAGAAACTGTTGCATAAAATTGTTTTGAAACTCCAATCTATTCTAGCACAAGTTATTGAAAGCGCTTTAATAATAAGCTATAATAGTCACATAAACACAAAGGAAAAGAAAAGGAGGAAAGTAGATGCCACAAATTAGTAAAGAAGCCTTGATTGAACAAATCAAAGATGGAATCATCGTTTCTTGTCAGGCACTTCCTCATGAACCGCTCTACACAGAAGCGGGAGGAGTTATCCCCTTGTTGGTGAAAGCAGCTGAACAAGGTGGTGCAGTCGGTATCCGAGCAAACAGTGTTCGAGATATCAAGGAAATTAAAGAGGTCACTAAACTTCCGATTATCGGAATTATTAAACGTGATTATCCACCACAGGAACCATTCATCACAGCGACTATGAGAGAGGTAGATGAACTAGCAGCTCTTGACATCGAAGTCATTGCTCTTGACTGTACCAAACGTGAACGTCATGATGGCTTGGAGATCCAAGAATTTATCCGTCAGATCAAAGAAAAATATCCAAATCAACTCTTGATGGCTGACACAAGTACCTTTGAGGAAGGTCTAACAGCAGTTGAAGCGGGAATTGACTTTGTCGGAACAACCTTGTCAGGTTACACTTCTTACAGTCCAAAAGTGGATGGCCCAGACTTTGAACTCATCAAGAAACTCTGTGATGCAGGGGTGGACGTCATCGCTGAAGGAAAAATTCACACACCAGAACAAGCTAAGCAAATCCTAGGTTACGGAGTGCGAGGTATCGTAGTTGGTGGCGCTATTACTAGACCAAAAGAGATTACGGAACGATTTGTTGCGGGTCTTAAATAACACAATATAAAAAACGAGGAGAGTGGTTGATTAGTAGGAAAAAATGAAAACGTATACAAAGTTGACATTACTCATTATCCGATTCGGATACGCTTATCATCATTTAGGAGAATACAAATGAAATTTAAAAAACTAGCTTGTACAGTACTTGCGGGTGCTGCGGTTCTATCTCTTGCTGCTTGTGGCAAATCAGATGCAAACAAAGATGCGGCTAGCTCAGGTAGTGACAGTGGAAAAACTGAAATCACTTGGTGGGCATTCCCAGTCTTTACTCAAGAAAAAACTGGCGATGGTGTAGGAACTTATGAAAAATCTATCATCGAAGCTTTTGAAAAAGCAAATCCAGATGTTAAAGTTAAACTAGAAACAATCGACTTCAAATCTGGACCTGAAAAGATCACTACAGCAATCGAAGCTGGAACTGCGCCAGACGTACTCTTTGACGCACCAGGACGTATCATCCAATACGGTAAAAATGGTAAATTGGCTGAGTTGAATGACCTCTTTACAGATGAATTTGTGAAAGATGTTAACAACGAAAATATCATCCAAGCAAGTAAAGCTGGTGATAAAGCTTACATGTATCCAATCAGTTCTGCACCATTCTACATGGCGATGAACAAGAAAATGTTGGAAGATGCAGGAGTTGCAAACCTTGTAAAAGAAGGTTGGACAACTGATGACTTTGAAAAAGTTTTGAAAGCGCTTAAAGATAAAGGATATACACCAGGTTCATTGTTCAGTTCAGGTCAAGGGGGAGACCAAGGAACACGTGCCTTCATCGCTAACCTTTATGGCGGTTCTGTAACTGACAAAGATGTAACTAAGTATACAACTGACGATCCTAAATTCGTTAAAGGTCTTGAAAAAGCATCAAGCTGGATCAAAGATGGTTTGTTGAACAACGGTTCACAATTTGACGGTGGAGCAGACATCCAAAACTTTGCAAATGGTCAAACTTCTTACACAATCCTTTGGGCACCAGCTCAAAATGGTATCCAAGCTAAACTTTTGGAATCAAGTAAAGTAGAAGTGGTAGAAGTACCATTCCCATCTGATTCAGGCAAGCCAGCTCTTGAATACCTTGTAAACGGATTTGCAGTATTTAACAACAAAGACGAAAAGAAAGTCGCAGCAGCTAAGAAATTCATCCAATTCATCGCAGATGACAAAGAATGGGGTCCTAAAGACGTAGTTCGTACAGGCGCATTCCCAGTTCGTACTTCATTTGGAAAACTTTATGATGACAAACGTATGGAAACAATCGGTAGCTGGACCCAATACTACTCACCATACTACAACACAATCGACGGCTTTGCTGAAATGAGAACACTTTGGTTCCCAATGTTGCAAGCTGTATCAAATGGTGACGAACAACCTGCTGCAGCATTGAAAGCATTCACTGAAAAAGCGAATGAAACAATCAAAAAAGCAGCTAAATAATAAGCCCTAAATAAAAACTGAGTTCCCCCCTTTTCCCTGAGCATATCTGTGTATGAAAAGGGGGACTTTTGTTTGAAATAGAAGCAACTGACAGGTCAAAATTAAAATGAAGTTTTTACATTGACGAATCTTAGAAAAATTTCATTTTGATTTTAGATCAGGGTCAGATAACAGTCAAAAAAACAAAACTATGTGAAAGTGAGGTGCCGACTGTGAAAATCAATAAAATTCGCATGCGGGAAACTATTATTTCCTACGCATTCCTAGCACCAGTATTAATCTTCTTTACCGTCTTCGTTTTAGCTCCAATGATCATGGGCTTCATCACAAGTTTCTTTAACTACTCGATGACAAGCTTTGAGTTTGTTGGCTTAGACAACTACATTCGTATGTTTAAAGACCCTGTCTTTACAAAATCTTTGATTAATACCGTAATCTTGGTTATCGGGTCTGTACCAGTCGTTGTACTCTTCTCGCTCTTTGTAGCATCACAAACTTACCAACAAAATGCCGTTGCTAGATCTTTCTATCGTTTCGTATTCTTCCTTCCTGTAGTAACAGGTAGTGTTGCCGTAACAGTAGTATGGAAATGGATCTACGATCCACTATCAGGTATTTTGAACTTCGTGCTTAAGTCAAGCCATATCATCAGCCAAAACATTTCTTGGTTGGGAGATAAAAACTGGGCTTTGATGGCGATTATGATTATCCTTTTGACAACATCAGTTGGTCAACCAATCATTCTCTACATCGCTGCAATGGGTAATATTGATAACTCACTTGTGGAAGCAGCGCGTGTTGACGGAGCGACTGAATTTCAAGTGTTCTGGAAGATTAAATGGCCAAGCCTTCTTCCAACAACACTTTATATCGCAATCATCACAACCATCAACTCATTCCAATGTTTCGCCTTGATTCAATTGTTGACATCTGGTGGTCCAAACTACTCAACAAGTACACTTATGTACTACCTCTACGAAAAAGCCTTCCAATTGACTGAATATGGCTATGCTAATACTATTGGTGTATTCTTGGCAGTTATGATTGCCCTTGTCAGCTTCGCTCAATTCAAGATCCTCGGAAACGATGTAGAATACTAAGGAAAGGAGACAGCTATGCAACCTACACAACAAAAGAAACCATTAACAGCCTTTACTGTTATTTCAACAATCATTTTGCTCTTGTTGACTGTACTGTTTATCTTCCCATTCTACTGGATCTTGACAGGTGCATTCAAATCACAACCAGATACCATTATGATTCCACCACAATGGTTCCCTAAAGCTCCAACCATGGAGAACTTCCAACAATTGATGGTGCAAAACCCAGCCTTGCAATGGATGTGGAACTCAGTCTTCATTTCTTTAGTAACGATGTTCTTGGTTTGTGCAACCTCTTCACTAGCAGGTTATGTATTGGCTAAGAAACGTTTCTATGGTCAACGCATTCTCTTTGCAATCTTTATCGCTGCCATGGCTCTTCCAAAACAAGTTGTCCTTGTACCATTGGTACGTATCGTCAACTTCATGGGAATCCATGACACTCTTTGGGCAGTTATCTTACCTTTGATCGGATGGCCATTCGGGGTCTTCCTTATGAAACAGTTCAGTGAAAACATTCCTACAGAATTGCTCGAATCTGCTAAAATCGATGGATGTGGCGAAATTCGTACCTTCTGGAGCGTAGCCTTCCCTATCGTGAAGCCAGGATTTGCAGCTCTTGCAATCTTCACCTTCATCAATACTTGGAATGACTACTTCATGCAATTGGTAATGTTGACTTCACGTCAAAACTTGACCATCTCACTCGGGGTTGCGACTATGCAGGCCGAGATGGCAACTAACTACGGTTTGATCATGGCAGGGGCTGCCCTTGCAGCTGTGCCAATCGTAACAGTCTTCCTTGTCTTCCAAAAATCCTTCACTCAAGGGATTACTATGGGAGCTGTCAAAGGATAGTACTCTGCGAAAATTGAAAATAGTACAAATTGTTTATCAGTATGCAGCAGTATAGTTGATAGACTAAGAGAATACAGGATATATAAGTGTCTACAAAATGGAGAGGAGTTGCTTACTTCATGAAGTTTTGTTAGACACTTATAAACTTACTGGCCAGACATCTTATGTCTGAAGGTAACAATCAGGTAAAGGAAATTACTATGATTTTTGATGATTTAAAAAACATTAGCTTTTACAAGGGAATTCACCCAAATCTGGACAAGGCTATTGATTATCTCTATGAGCATCGTAAAGATAACTTTGAATTAGGGAAATACGAGATTGATGGGGATAAAGTTTTCCTAGTTGTACAAGAAAATGTTCTCAATAAAGAAGAAAATGATCGCTTTGAGCATCATAAAAACTATGCAGATTTGCATTTGTTAGTTGAAGGACATGAGTATTCTAGTTACGGTTCTCGTGTAAAAGACGAGGCTGTAGCCTTTGACGAAGCTAGCGATATCGGCTTTGTTCATTGTCATGAACAATACCCACTTTTATTGGGTTATCACAATTTTGCAGTCTTTTTCCCAGGTGAACCTCATCAGCCTAATGGCTATGCAGGTATGGAAGATAAAGTTCGCAAATACTTATTTAAAATTTTAATCGATTAGTCAGTTAGGAGGAGCAAACAATGGCACATAAAGGATCTGGATTAATAAAAGCGGCATTCGATACGGATAACTTTCTTATGCGATTTTGTGAGAAGGTTTTAGATATCGTGACGGTTAACCTACTCTTTGTTGTGTCTTGTTTGCCTATTGTGACGATTGGAATAGCAAAGATCAGTCTCTATCAGACAATCTTCGAAGTTAAGAGTAGTCGACGTGTTCCTGTTTTTAAAACGTATATGAGAGCCTTTAAGCAAAATTTGAAATTAGGTCTCCAGTTAGGTTTGTTGGAACTAGGAATTTTTCTGATTAGCGTGGTTGACTTATCTCTATTCTGGGGGCAAACCAGTCTAGGCTTCCAGTTCATTAAAGCCATTTGCTTGGGAATTTTGATATTTTTAACTCTAGTTATGTTGGCTAGCTATCCAATTGCAGCACGCTATGACTTAACTTGGAAAGAAGTGCTCCAAAAGGGCTTGCTCTTGGTAAGCTTTAACTTCGTGTGGTTCTTCTTGATGCTTGCGATTATTTTATTAATCATGATGATTCTCTATCTATCAGGCTTTACTCTAGTGCTCGGTGGATCAGCATTTCTACTCTTTGGCTTTGGTCTTCTTGCCTTTTGCCAGGCTGGATTAATGGAAAAATTGTTTGCTAAATATCAAGCAGATTGAAAATGATATGAAACTACTTTCAAGCATGAAAAGCTACGAGAGATGAATAGAAATTAAAATCTAAGTGGCTGAGATGTATTGAAAGCGCTTTTCACAAGGTGTATACTAAAATAGTAAAAAATCATCTGCCCAGAGCAGAAAATAAGAAATCTTAGGAGAAATCTATGTCAGATTTAAAAAAATATGAAGGTGTTATTCCTGCCTTCTACGCATGTTATGATGATGCGGGCGAAGTAAGCTCAGAACGTACTCGTGCTTTGGTGCAATACTTTATTGATAAAGGTGTTCAAGGACTTTATGTCAACGGTTCTTCAGGTGAATGTATCTACCAAAGTGTAGAAGACCGTAAATTGATCTTGGAAGAAGTCATGGCAGTTGCTAAAGGTAAATTGACAATCATTGCTCACGTGGCTTGCAACAATACTAAAGACAGTATCGAACTTGCTCGTCATGCAGAAAGCTTGGGTGTTGATGCTATCGCAACAATCCCACCAATTTACTTCCGTTTGCCTGAATACTCAGTAGCCAAATACTGGAACGACATCAGTGCAGCAGCACCAAACACAGACTATGTTATCTATAACATTCCTCAATTGGCAGGTGTTGCTTTGACTCCAAGTCTTTACACAGAAATGTTGAAGAACCCACGTGTTATCGGTGTTAAAAACTCTTCAATGCCAGTTCAAGATATCCAAACTTTTGTTAGTCTTGGTGGTGATGATCATATCGTCTTTAACGGTCCAGATGAACAATTCCTAGGTGGACGTCTCATGGGTGCAAAAGCTGGTATCGGTGGTACTTATGGTGCTATGCCAGAACTCTTCTTGAAACTCAACCAATTGATTGCAGACAAAGACCTAGAAACAGCGCGTGAATTGCAATATGCTATCAACGCTATCATTGGTAAATTGACTGCTGCGCATGGAAACATGTATGGCGTTATCAAAGAAGTCTTGAAAATCAATGAAGGACTTAATATCGGATCAGTTCGTTCTCCACTTACACCAGTGACCGAAGAAGATCGTTCAGTTGTAGAAGCAGCTGCTCAATTGATTCGTGAAACTAAGGAGCGTTTCCTCTAATCAATAGGAGGCTTTATGACTAATTACGTTGCAATTGATATTGGTGGAACTAATATCAAATATGGTTTGATTGACCAAGATGGACAACTTGTTGAGTCTCACGAAGTAGCGACTGAGGCTCATAAGGGCGGTCCACATATCTTACAGAAAACAAAAGATATCGTAGCTAGCTATCTAGAAAAAGGACCGGTGGCAGGTGTGGCTATTTCCTCAGCGGGAATGGTTGATCCTGATAAGGGTGAGATTTTCTATGCTGGTCCACAGATCCCAAACTATGCAGGGACTCAATTTAAAAAAGAAATTGAAGAAAGTTTCCAAGTTCCTTGTGAAATTGAAAATGATGTCAACTGTGCAGGGCTAGCAGAAGCTGTTTCTGGATCTGGAAAAGGTGCAGGAATAACGCTATGTTTGACCATCGGAACGGGCATTGGCGGTTGCTTAATCATTGACGGCCAGATTTTCCATGGATTTAGTAATTCTGCCTGTGAAGTTGGCTATATGCATATGCAAGATGGGGCTTTCCAAGATTTAGCTTCTACAACTGCCTTGGTTGAGTATGTAGCTAAGGCTCATGATGAAGAAGTAGCCCATTGGAATGGTCGTAGAATTTTCAAAGAAGCTACAGAAGGCAATAAACTCTGTATGGAGGGAATTGACCGTATGGTAGACTATCTTGGGAAAGGTCTTGCTAACATCTGTTATGTTGCCAATCCAGAGGTTGTTATACTAGGTGGTGGTATTATGGGGCAGGAAGCGATTTTGAAACCGAAAATTCGTACAGCTCTGAAAGATGCGCTTGTTCCAAGTTTAGCGGAAAAAACAAGATTAGAGTTTGCGCGTCATCAAAATACTGCGGGTATGCTTGGAGCTTACTATCACTTCAAAACAAAACAATCCTAAGTTGGCCTTGCCAATTTAGGATTTTTTAGTCATAAACAGTAAAATGATCATTTAGTAAAAATCTAGTTAAAACTTTGAAAACCCTTGCATTTTTTAATATAACATAGTATATTTATAATAATGCGAAAACTCTAGAAAAATTCTTGCTAATGGAAGCATTATTTTATTTTTTGAAAATGTAAGCGATTTCTATAGCCTTATATTTACTCAAAATAAATAGCTCAGGGAAAGAATTTTAAGCTAGGAGATCAAACCAAAATTGTCGCCAGATAACACTGGGCTCGGGCAGTAGCTGACTGCTCTAGAAGATTAGGAGTATTTGATGAAACAATATTTTTTAGAAAAAGGTCGAATATTTAGTATTCGTAAACTGACTGTTGGTGTTGCTTCTGTAGCAGTCGGTCTTGCTTTTTTTGCAACTGGGAATGTTGCGGCTAGTGAACTTGTGACGGAACCAAAACTTGAAGTAGATAGTCAAGCAAAAGAAGTAGCAGATGTAGATCATGAAAAAGAAGAAGCAGTTAAAGAAGAAGTAACTGAAAAAACAGAACCTGCTATTGAGAAGGTGGCAGAGGAAGGAAAGACTGCTGAAGTGGCTGGTGATTTACTCCCTGAAGAAATCCCTGATCGTGCTTATCCTGATACACCAGTGAAAAAAGTGGATACTGCAGCTATTGTATCAGAAAAAGATAGCCCACAAGTAGAGACTAAGAGCATTTTGAAACCTACAGAAGCAGCTCCATCTGAAGGCGAAAAAGAAAATAGAGCTATTATCAATGGCGGACAAGACCTTAAGCATATCAATTATGAAGGTCAACCAGCTACATCTGCTACTATGGTTTATTCAATCTTTAGCTCACCTCTGGCAAATGGCGGTAGTCAGCGATACCTTAACTCAGGTTCAGGTATCTTTGTTGCTCCAAATGTCATCTTGACAGTGGCCCACAACTTCTTGGTCAAGGATGCGGATACTAATGCGGGTTCTATCCGTGGTGGTGATACGGCTAAGTTCTATTACAATGTAGGTTCAAATACTGCTAAGAATAATTCTTTGCCAAGCTCAGGAAATACTGTTTTGTTCAAGGAAAAAGATATTCATTTCTGGAATAAAGAAAAATTCGGTGAAGGCTATAAGAATGACCTAGCCTTGGTTGTAGCCCCAGTTCCACTTTCAATTGCAAGTCCAAATAAGGCAGCTACCTTTACTCCTTTAGCAGAACATCGAGAATACAAAGCTGGAGAACCTGTTAGCACCATCGGTTACCCTACAGATTCAACGTCTCCAGAATTGAAGGAACCAATTGTTCCAGGTCAATTGTATAAGGCGGACGGTGTTGTTAAAGGTACTGAAAAGTATGATGATAAGGGAACAGTGGGTGTTACCTATCGTTTGACTTCTGTATCAGGTCTTTCAGGTGGTGGGATTATCAACGGTGATGGTAAGGTCATTGGGATCCACCAACGTGGAACTGTCGATAATGCAAACATTGCTGAAAAAGATCGCTTTGGAGGAGGGCTTGTCCTCTCACCAGAACAATTGGCATGGGTCAAAGAAATCATTGACAAGTACGGTGTCAAAGGTTGGTATCAAGGCGATAACGGCAATCGTTATTACTTCACTCCAGAGGGAGAAATGCTTCGAAATAAGACAGCTGTTATCGGTGAAAACAAATATTCCTTCGATGAAAGTGGTGTAGCGACTCTTCTTGAAGGTGTTGATTATGGACGAGTTGTTGTCGAACACCTAGACCAAAATGATAATCCAGTCAAAGAAAACGATACTTTTGTTGAAAAGACAGAAGTTGGAACTCAGTTCGACTATAACTATAAAACAGAAATTGAAAAGACTGACTTCTTCAAGAAGAATAAAGAAAAATATGAGATTGTATCGATTGACGGCAAAACTGTCAACAAGCAACTAAAAGATGCTTGGGAAGATGATTATAGCGTTGTGAGCAAGGCTCCTGCAGGAACTCGCGTTATCAAGGTTGTTTATAAGGTCAATAAAGGTTCCTTTGACGTTCATTATCGTTTGAAAGGTACCGACCAAGAATTGGCAACTGCAACTGTGGACAATAATGAAGGTAAAGAATATGAAGTTTCCTTTGTTCACAGATTCCAAGCCAAAGAAATTGCAGGCTACCGTGCAGTCAATGCAAGCCAAGAAGCAACAATCCAACATAAAGGAGTGAATCAAGTTATTTTTGAATACGAAAAAATTGAAGATCCAAAACCAGTAACTCCTGCAACTCCAGTAGTGGATCCAAAAGACGAAGAAACAGAAATTGGAAACTATGGACCACTACCAAGCAAGGCTCAATTGGACTACCACAAAGAAGAATTGGCTGCTTTCATCCACTATGGTATGAACACTTACACCAACTCTGAGTGGGGAAATGGTAGAGAAAATCCTCAAAACTTTAACCCGACAAACCTTGATACAGACCAGTGGATTAAGACTTTGAAGGATGCTGGGTTCAAACGAACAATCATGGTTGTCAAACACCACGACGGTTTTGTGATTTATCCATCTAAATACACAGACCATACGGTAGCTGCAAGTCCATGGAAAGACGGTAAGGGAGACCTTCTCGAAGAAATCTCTAAATCAGCAACGAAATATGACATGAATATGGGTGTTTACCTATCACCATGGGATGCCAATAATCCTAAATATCATGTTTCAACTGAAAAAGAGTACAACGAATACTACCTCAACCAGCTCAAGGAAATCCTTGGCAATCCTAAATACGGAAATAATGGTAAATTCATCGAAGTTTGGATGGACGGTGCGCGTGGTAGCGGAGCTCAAAAAGTAACCTACACCTTTGACGAGTGGTTCAAGTACATCAAGGAAGCTGAAGGAGATATCGCTATCTTCTCTGCTCAACCAACAAGTGTCCGTTGGATTGGTAATGAACGTGGTATCGCTGGAGATCCAGTTTGGCATAAGGTTAAGAAAGCTAAAATTACTGACGATGTGAAGAATGAATATCTCAACCATGGAGACCCAGAAGGAGATATGTACTCTGTCGGTGAAGCAGACGTTTCTATTCGTTCAGGTTGGTTTTACCATGACAATCAACAACCAAAATCAATCAAAGATTTGATGGATATCTACTTCAAGTCTGTTGGTCGTGGAACGCCACTTCTACTCAACATTCCACCAAATAAAGAAGGTAAATTCGCAGACGCAGACGTCGCTCGCTTGAAAGAATTCCGAGCAACCTTGGATCAAATGTATGCGACTGACTTCGCCAAGGGAGCAACTGTAACGGCAAGCTCTACCCGTAAGAATCACTTGTATCAAGCAAGTAACCTAACCGATGGTAAGGATGATACTAGTTGGGCATTGTCAAATGATGCGAAGACAGGTGAATTTACTGTCGATCTCGGTCAAAAGAGACGCTTTGACGTAGTCGAACTCAAAGAAGATATTGCTAAAGGTCAACGTATCTCTGGATTTAAGGTTGAAGTTGAGCTCAATGGTCGCTGGGTTCCATATGGAGAAGGTTCGACTGTTGGTTATCGTCGTCTTGTCCAAGGTCAACCTGTAGAAGCACAAAAGATTCGTGTGACTATCACGAATTCACAAGCAACTCCTATTTTGACAAACTTCTCTGTTTATAAGACACCAAGTAGTATCGAAAAAACAGATGGCTATCCTCTAGGTTTGGATTACCATTCAAATACAACAGCTGACAAAGCAAATACAACCTGGTATGACGAATCTGAAGGCGTTCGTGGAACATCCATGTGGACCAATCAAAAAGATGCTAGCGTAACTTACCGTTTCAATGGAACTAAGGCTTATGTCGTATCTACAGTGGATCCAAATCACGGTGAAATGTCAGTTTATGTGGATGGTCAAAAGGTTGCAGACGTACAAACGAATAATGCAGCTCGTAAACGTAGCCAGATGGTTTATGAAACAGATGACTTGGCTCCAGGTGAACATACCATCAAACTCGTTAACAAAACTGGAAAAGCTATTGCAACTGAAGGTATCTACACGCTCAATAATGCTGGTAAAGGTATGTTTGAGTTGAAAGAAACAAGCTATGAAGTTCAAAAAGGCCAACCAGTTACTGTAACCATTAAACGTGTTGGTGGTAGCAAAGGAGCTGCAACAGTTCATGTCGTGACTGAACCAGGAACAGGGGTTCATGGTAAAGTTTATAAGGATACAACAGCTGATTTGACCTTCCAAGAAGGTGAAACAGAAAAAACGTTGACCATTCCGACAATTGACTTTACGGAGCAAGCTGACTCTATCTTTGACTTCAAAGTGAAAATGACGAGTGCTTCAGACGAAGCTTTGCTTGGATTTGCTTCAGAAGCAACGATTCGAGTGATGAAAGCTGAATTGCTTCAAAAAGATCAAGTCAGTCATGATGATCAGGCCAGTCAACTTGACTATAGTCCAGGTTGGCACCATGAAACGAATTCATCAGGTAAATACCAAAACACTGAGTCTTGGGCGTCATTTGGTCGTTTAACGGAAGAGCAGAAGAAAAATGCTAGCGTAACAGCCTACTTCTACGGTACAGGTCTCGAAATTAAAGGTTTTGTAGACCCAGGTCATGGTATCTACAAGGTGACGTTAGACGGTAGAAGAGTCGAGTATCAAGATGGCCTAGGTAATGCGTCTGAATACAACGGTAAGAAGTACTTCAGTGGTACAGCTGCCACACGTCAAGGTGATCAGACTCTCGTTCGTCTAACAGGACTTGAAGAAGGTTGGCATGCTGTAACCTTGCAATTGGATCCAAAACGTAATGATACTACGAAAAATATTGGTATCCAAGTTGACCAGTTTATCACGCATGGAGAAGATAGTGCTCTTTATACCAAAGAAGAGTTGCTTCAAGCTATGAAGAACTGGAAGGATGAATTGGATAAATTTGACCAAACAAGCTTGAAGAACACTCCAGAGGCACGTCAAGCCTTTAAGTCAAACTTGGACAAATTATCAGAGCAACTTTCAGCAAGTGATGCTAAACCACAAGAAGTTCTCAAAACAGCTACAGTCTTGCAAACGATCCTTGATAAGGAAGAAAACTACGGTGTCGAAGAAACACCAGCTCAACCAGAAGAGCCTAACTATGATAAGGCTATGGCAAGTCTAGCAGAGGCTATTCAAAACAAGACCAAAGAACTAGGTGATGATAAGGAAGCTAAGAAGAAACTAGTTGAGTTATCAGAGCAAGCTCTTACTGCTATTGAGGCAGCTAAGACTCAGGATGCGGTAGACAAAGCCTTGCAAG
>NZ_KV804194.1:33563-56095 GCF_001811305.1 Streptococcus sp. HMSC056C01 | reverse complement strand
AATTCAAGAAAGAGCAAGCAGGCGTTCACAACTATACTGTTGAAGAAGTGAAAGGTACTGATGGAACTGTTACTTATGATGAGATGAAAGCAGTAGTAACTGTAGAAGTTAAACATGACGGAACAGCAAAAGCTCTCATCACTAACGTAACTGATCCAGCAGACAAAGAGTTCAACAACAAGGTGATTCCACCAGAAACTCCTGAGTTCAATCCAGAGAAATATATTCTTAATGAAGAGAAATTTGATATCACTGGAAATAAACTCCTTGATGATGATAAAGAGTTGACTGATAAAGTAGCTGATACCAACAAAGATCCATACGTGGACAAAGTTGATAATAATGAAAAGCAAAATATCAATACTCAAACACTCCATAAGGGTGATAAGGTTGTTTACCAAGTATGGTTAGATACAACTAAATTCACTGAAGCTCACAATATTCAATCTGTTGGTATTACAGATAAATATGATAGCGAAAACTTGGATGTTAACGTATCTGAAATTAAGGCTTATGATTCAGTAACTGGTGAAGATGTAACAGCTAAGTTTGATATCTCAATTGTGGATGGTGTCATTACTGCTACATCTAAGGCTGACTTGACTAAGTCACTTGGAGATGCAGAAAATACTCAAGTAATCGACACTGCTAAATTAGCATTTGGACGTTACTACAAGTTTGATATTCCAGCACGTATCAAGGGAACTGCTAAAGAAGGTGTAGATATTGAAAATACAGCTTCTCAAATTGTTCACCAATATGATCCAACTAAGAAATCAGTTGAAAAACCAGAAAAACCAACTGAAAAACGTGTTGTTAATATTCCAGTGAAAGTTGAATTCAACTTCACGAAGAAATTGGAAGGTCGTGCGTTGAAAGCTGGTGAATTCAGCTTCGTATTGAAAGACAAAGATGGTAACGTGATTGAAACCGTAAGCAATGATGCTGAAGGTAAGATCAAGTTCTCAGCTCTTGAATTCAAACGTGGTCAAGAAGGTACTTATATCTATCATGTAGAAGAAGTGAAAGGTACAGAGGCTGGAGTTGAGTACGATAAGATGGTAGCGACTGTTGGAGTTACTGTAACTAAGGATGGTAAAGTGTTGACTCTTACTTCACAAATGCCTGAAGATACTGAGTTTAACAACAAGGTAACACCGCCAACACCACCAACACCACCAACACCACCAACACCGCCAACACCGCCAACACCACCAACACCACCAACACCAGTAACACCACCAACACCAGAAAAACCTAAAGGTCCTGAGTTGCCAAACACTGGTGAACAATCTAAATCTGGAATTGCTGCACTTGGTGCTGCACTTGGTCTTGTAGGTCTAGGTTTGGTTGCGAAACGCCAAAAAGAAGATGAAGCTTAATATTTCTAGTTTTCTAGAATGATTCAAGATTTGTCTTTGAATATCTAAAGCAAAGATATTCTAAAGTTGGTTATACATTTATTAAATAAGTGTATGTAATCGCAAGAAGAGAGGTTAATGCCTCTCTTTTTGTTTTTATAATTTATTTAAGAAACCGAAAGCTTTGAATAAATATAAAACTTTAAAATTAATTAAACAAATGGTCAGTTATTGTACATTTTTCAAATAAGTATGGTATAATTTGATAAGACAATCAGATGTTTTCTAATCGTAAAGGAGGTTATTATGAAGCATAAATTGTCTAAATGTTTAACATTTTTTTAATGTTTTTGCTAATAGGCTTATCAATAGTTAAATTATCAAAAACAGTTCAAGCGGATTCGGTGACGGGTTATAATCTTGATACTAAGATTATTCATGAGAAATCTGGCCTTGAATTGAGTGATGATGTGGAAGTTATTGCTGGGGAACGTTTAATCGCAACTTATCAATTAACTTTTCCAGATAATCAGAATATCTCTGAGAATGATCAATTGATTTTAGATATTCCTAGAGAGCTCAGATTGATTACAAATTTGACATTTGACGTTACAAATAGTAAGGGTACGAAGGTTGGTGTTGCTCATACAGATCCTAGTACAGGAAAAGTTACGATAACTTTTACAGATTATTTTTCTAAGAGACCTGAGAATAAAGAGCTTTCTTTACAGTTTAATTTAACTATTAATCGAGAAGTTGTTAAGGAGAGTCAACCAGTTACTGTTACCATTGATCATAAGACTTATAGTTTCAAGTACAAACAAGATAGTGGTGAAGCAGGCGACTATGAGATGAAATACGGTTATCAAGATGATACAGATCCAAGTATTATTAAGTGGCGTATTCTCTTGAACGCCAATCAAGATATGATTCGTGGGATGACAATTACGGATACTTTTGGTAATGGACAAACCTTAATTCCTGAATCATTTAGAGCTGTTCGTTATGATACACAACCTACAAAAATTCGTAATGAGGCTCATATTCTCACGTTAGAGCCATTAGATAACTTTTCAAACAAGGCAGTATTCACTAAAAATGCTCAAGGAGGAATCACAGGCTTTACGATTCCATTTGGAGATAACTATCATTGGGCAATGTATATTGAATACTCTACTAAATTACCAGATGGAGTTCCTGTAGGTTCATTAGTATCGAATAATTTGGCATGGTCTGCCACAAATTTTAAGACACGTAGTATGGTACGTGAAGTCCGTCTAGAGTCAGGATCAGGTCTTGGTAACGCTGAAAAATCAGAATCAGTTATCTTAAAGGCTCACAAAACTTTAAAAGGGAAAACACTAGAAAAAGATCAGTTTAACTTTGCACTTTATGATGCTGCAAACCCTAGTGAACCTCTTCAAATTGTAAAAAATGCTGAAGATGGAAGTGTAACCTTCAATGCTATTAAGTATAAAAAAGAAGGAGTTTACAACTATATCATTCGTGAAGTTCTTCCTGAAACCACTGATAATTACGATTATGATAGCCATGAACTAAAGGTTACTGTAACAGTAACGGATGATGATGGTATCAAAAAGGGAACAGTGTCTTACGGTGAAGAGGAAACTACATTTACTAATATTTACAAAGGAACTACAAGTATAAAAGGTAAGAAAATATGGGATGATGCTGATAATAAAGCTGGTATCCGTCCCGATGTTATAACTGTTCGTCTCTTGGCTAATGGTAAAGAAGTAGCAAGTAAATCAGTTAAATCAGAAGAGAATTGGAATTTTATCTTTGAGCAGCTGCCTGAAAATGATGCTGAAGGAAATGCAATTGTTTATACTGTAGTAGAAGATAAAGTTGCAGGATATACGACTGTTATTGATCAGAAAAACTATATTATCACTAATACACATGTCCCTAATATTCCTGATATTCCTGAAGTGACAGAATTAAAAGTCAGCAAGCTTTGGGATGATGCTGATAATAAAGCAGGAAAACGCCCAAATAGCATTAAGGTACAACTCTATGCTGATGGAAGTAAAGTAGGGCAAGAAGTTATTTTAAACGAAGATAATAATTGGACTCATACTTTTACAAATCTTCCGAAATATATAGCAGGAAAAATGATTAGCTATACAATTAGTGAGGTCAATGTTCCTGAGGGATATGTATCAAAAACAGTTCGAGAAAAGGAAACGAACCTAGTCTTGATTAACACTTATCAACCACCAGTGCCTCCAGGTCCAGTAACGCCTCCAGGCCCAGTAACACCTCCAGGTCCAGTAACACCTCCAGATCCAGTAACACCTCCATCACCAGTAACATCATCAACGCCTGAAAAGAAAAAGGCCAATGAGTTACCAAAAACAGGTGAGCAGAAAACTACAGTTTTAATCGTTTTAGGAGTAGCACTTGGTTTAGTTGGATTGAGTTTGATTGCTAAACGTAAAAAATAATATAAGAAAAAGAATCA
The DNA here is from genome assembly GCF_001811305.1 of Streptococcus sp. HMSC056C01. NCBI lineage: Bacteria > Bacillati > Bacillota > Bacilli > Lactobacillales > Streptococcaceae > Streptococcus > Streptococcus sp. HMSC056C01. The sequence goes on along the minus strand of NZ_KV804194.1, from coordinate 52,249 downwards.
TTTTCTAAAATATAATTAGGAAGTGCTTCTGATATAAGATTTAAGAGAGGATGTCAAACTCCTCTCTTTTTTGCTTAAGGGTAGAACTCTTAATTGATTTCTTTAGTATATTTATATTTTCAACAAAAATAAACCGTTTTCACTTGACAAAAATTGGTCTATACCATATAATAAAATAAAGAATATGGAGGACAAAATTATGAAAGTTATTCAAGTGGAAAATCCAATTGAAGGTGGAAAAGTTGCTTTTGATATCTTAAAAGAAAAATTGGAAAACGGTGCACAAACATTGGGACTTGCAACAGGAAGCAGTCCTTTGGAGTTTTACCAACAAATCGTTGAGAGCGATCTTGATTTTTCAAATTTTACAAGTGTGAACTTGGATGAGTACGTAGGTCTTGATGGGGACAATCCTCAATCATACCGTTACTTTATGCAAGAAAATTTATTCAACAAGAAACCATTTAAAGAAAGTTTCTTGCCACGTGGTGTCAAGGATAATGCAGAAGCAGAAGTAGAACGCTACAACCAAATCCTTGCTGACCATCCAGTTGACCTACAAATCTTAGGAATTGGTCGCAATGGTCATATTGGCTTTAATGAACCAGGCACACCATTTGACAGTCAAACTCATCTTGTAGAACTTGACCAGTCTACTATCGAAGCTAACGCACGTTTCTTTGAAAAGATTGAAGATGTTCCAACACAAGCTATTTCAATGGGGATTAAAAATATTTTGGATGCTAAATCTATCCTTCTCTTTGCTTATGGGGAATCAAAAGCAGAAGCTATCGCTGGAACTGTTGAAGGTCCTGTGACAGAAAGTCTTCCAGCAAGCAGCCTGCAAAACCATCCAGATGTGACTATTATCGCAGATGCAGCAGCACTCAGCTTGTTAAAGAAATAAAATTTTTATCATTAAAGACCATTCGATCCTATGGATTGGGTGGTTTTTTGGTCTGGATATGTTCAAAAATGAATACAGTTTTTCTGAAAGTGGTACAATAGTTCTGATAGTAGGGTGTATGATAGATTTTCCCTTGAAAAGAAGAATATATAATCTTCATTTTTTGAGAATTATCAATTCTTGAAAAAGAAATGTTATAGGTATTGATATGAAGAAGACAAATTTGATTGTTCTGCACTTTCTGCTTTTTGTCAGTATTTAGCAAAGATAGAAGCTATCAGTTTAGCTCAACTAAAGGATTTACATTTTATTCAAGAGCAGATACTTAAACATCTTGTCTGGCATTTTGATAGTCAGGATCTGTATATCATTTCTGATTTACTGTCAGATTATGGGGAATATCTAGATTCCATTGAGTGTGAAATAAATGAATTATTTGGCCGTCTGGAATGAATTTTATAAGTGGGGAACTAGGTTAGGTGTAAGGTGTAAATTTTGTAAAATTTAAATTGAATGATTTGGGGGAATTTCATTTTTTTCTTGACAATTTTCTTTATTCCGTGTAAAATAGAATAGATCTTGAACTTGAAGGGAGTGAAAAAAATGTCTAAAACAGTAGTACGTAAGAATGAATCTCTTGACGATGCTCTTCGTCGTTTCAAACGTGCAGTTACTAAAGCTGGTACTCTTCAAGAAACACGCAAACGTGAATTCTATGAAAAACCTTCTGTAAAACGTAAACGTAAATCAGAAGCAGCTCGTAAACGTAAAAAATTCTAATTAATAAGAAAGGCTAGACTTGTCTAGTCTTTTTTTGTTAGCTTCTAAGAGTCTGTTTAATCCCTTTTGATTGTTAAAATTATAAAGGTTACTTTCTTAAATAAATACCTCAAATACTGTTAAAAACATAAACTTCCTACTACAATTTGATATAATAGTAGGGAGAACTCGATTGAAGGAGAAAATTATGTCGGTTTTAGTCAAAGAAGTGATTGATAAGCTCAGACTAGACATTGTCTATGGTGAGCCTGAATTACTTGAAAAGAAAATCAATACTGCGGATATTACGCGACCAGGGCTTGAAATGACGGGGTATTTTGACTACTATACCCCAGAGCGGATTCAACTTTTGGGAATGAAAGAGTGGTCTTATCTGATTAGTATGTCTTCTCATAACCGCTACCAGGTTTTGAAAAAGATGTTTCAACCAGAAACACCTGCAGTTATTGTTGCGCGTGGTTTAGTAGTTCCAGAGGAAATGCTAAAGGCTGCTAGAGAATGTAAAATCGCTATTTTAACGAGTCGTACAGCAACAAGTCGTCTGTCTGGGGAATTGTCAAGTTACCTAGATTCTCGTTTGGCTGAGCGTGAAAGTGTACATGGTGTCTTGATGGATATCTATGGTATGGGTGTGTTAATCCAGGGCGACAGTGGTATTGGTAAGAGTGAGACAGGTCTAGAACTCGTGAAACGAGGACACCGTTTGGTGGCTGATGACCGTGTAGATATCTTTGCTAAGGATGAAATGACTCTCTGGGGTGAACCAGCTGAAATCTTGAAGCATTTACTTGAGATTCGTGGTGTTGGTATTATAGATGTGATGAGTCTTTATGGTGCCAGTGCAGTGAAGGATTCTTCACAAGTTCAGTTGGCTGTCTATCTAGAAAATTATGACACGCAAAAGACTTTTGATCGCCTAGGCAATAATGCTGAGGAATTGGAGATTTCTGGAGTAGCCATTCCACGTATCCGCATTCCTGTAAAAACAGGACGTAATATTTCTGTCGTTATCGAAGCAGCAGCGATGAATTATCGTGCTAAGGAAATGGGCTTTGATGCTACTCGACTATTTGAAGAAAGATTGACAAATCTGATTGCAAAGAACGAGGTGAAAAATGATTGATCCAATCGCTTTTCAAATTGGTCCTTTAGCTGTTAGATGGTATGCACTCTGCATCGTTTCAGGTCTTATTTTAGCGGTATATCTTGCCAGTAAAGAAGCGCCTAAAAAGAAGATTTTATCTGATGATATTTTGGACTTCATCTTAATTGCCTTTCCTTTATCCATCATTGGTGCTAGACTCTACTATGTCATTTTTAGATTTGATTACTATAGCCAACATCTGGGAGAGATTTTTGCCATTTGGAATGGTGGTCTTGCGATTTATGGTGGTTTAATTACTGGCGCGATTGTACTCTATATCTTTGCTGACCGCAAATTAATCAATACTTGGGATTTCTTAGATATTGCAGCTCCTAGCGTCATGATTGCTCAGAGTCTAGGTCGTTGGGGGAATTTCTTTAACCAAGAAGCCTACGGAGCAGCCGTTGACAATCTTGATTACTTACCTGGTTTTATCAAGAATCAAATGTATATCGATGGTTCCTATCGTCAACCAACCTTCCTATACGAATCTATCTGGAATCTGATCGGTTTTGCCTTGATTGTCGTTTTTAGACGTCGATTAAAGAGTGTCCGTCGTGGTCATATCACTGCCTTTTATCTAATTTGGTACGGATTTGGACGTATGATTATCGAGGGCATGCGTACGGATAGTCTCATGTTCTTTGGACTCCGAGTATCCCAGTGGTTGTCCGCGCTATTGATTGGCCTTGGTATTTATATCATCTTTTATCAAAATCGGAAAAAAGCACCATTTTATAATGTAAAAAAGGAGAATTAAAATGTTAGAAGTGGCTTATATTATTGTGGCAATTGCCTTGGTTGTATTTTTAGTTTATCTGATTATTACCCTTCAAAAAGTTGGTCGTGTAATTGATGAAACTGAAAAAACTGTTAAAACTTTAACATCAGATGTAGATGTAACTCTTCATCAAACAAATGAATTGCTTACAAAAGTCAACGTTCTTGTTGATGATATCAATGTCAAAGTTGCTACAATTGATCCCCTCTTTACAGCAGTTGCAGACCTCTCTGTTTCTGTTTCTGACCTAAATGAACAAGCACGTGTTTTGAGTAAAAAGGCATCATCTGCTGGATCAAAAACTATAAAAACTGGTGCAGGTTTATCTGCTATTCGTGTTGCAAGTAAATTTTTTAAAAAATAAAAAAGGAGTTGACTAATGGGAAAACTATCATCTATCCTTTTAGGAACTGTTTCAGGTGTTGCAGCTGCCTTGTTTTTAACTAGTGACAAAGGAAAACAAGTTAGAAGCCAAGCACAAGAATTTTTAGAAGATCTAAAAGAAGATCCTGAGTATGCTAAAGAGCAGGTTTGTGAAAAATTAACGGATGTCAAAGAACAAACCAAAGAATTCGTTCTTAAAACAAAAGATCAGATTGAATCTGGGGAAATTACTCTTGACACTGTCCTAGATAAAGCAAAATATCATGCTCAACAAGCGACCGAGGCTTCAAAAGAAACCTTGAATCATTTCAAATCACAACTGGAAGAAAAAGTAGTTGTGGAAGAAAATGGAAATGGTCAAGAAATTGTCATTGAGCTTCAAGAAAATTAAAATAGAGTCACCATTCTTTGTTTTCTAGAAAATCAAGAATGGTGATTTTTTTCTTGAGTGAACTCTTTGTGGTATAATAAATACTATGCAGAAGAAACCGACATCAGCCTACGTGCACATACCATTTTGCACACAAATTTGTTATTATTGTGACTTTTCCAAGGTCTTTATTAAAAATCAGCCAGTAGACAGCTATCTAGAGCATCTACTGCAAGAATTTCATTCTTATGACATTCGCAAATTGCGTACACTCTATATTGGTGGTGGGACACCGACAGCCTTGTCCGCTTCTCAATTGGAAGTTTTGTTAGAAGGATTGACTAAAAACTTAGATTTGTCAGTCTTAGAAGAATTAACTATCGAGGCTAATCCTGGTGATTTGGATGCGGATAAGATTGCTGTTCTGCAAAATTCTGCAGTTAATCGTGTTTCACTAGGTGTTCAGACCTTTGATGATAAAATGCTGAAAAAGATAGGGCGTAGTCATACGGAAAAGGATATTTATGAAAATATCGATCGTCTCAAACAGGCTGGTTTTGACAATATTTCCATTGACTTGATCTACGCACTTCCTGGGCAGACCATGGATCAGGTAAAGGACAATGTCGCTAAGGCAATTGCCCTTGATATTCCTCATATGAGCCTCTACAGCTTAATTTTAGAAAATCATACGGTTTTTATGAATCGTATGAGACGAGGAAAATTACCACTTCCTAAGGAAGAATTAGAAGCGGAGATGTTTGAGTATATCATTGCAGAGCTAGAAAAAGCTGGCTTCGAGCATTATGAGATTTCTAATTTTTCAAAACCAGGATTTGAGAGTCGTCACAATCTTATGTACTGGGACAATGCTGAGTATTATGGAATTGGTGCTGGTGCGTCTGGCTATGTAGACGGTGTTCGCTATAAAAATCATGGGCCTATTCGCCATTATTTAAAGGCGGTAGAAGAGGGAAATGCTCGTATTACTGAAGAACACCTGAGTCAAAGGGAAAAAATGGAAGAAGAGATGTTTCTCGGCCTTCGCAAGAAGTCAGGAGTTTCCATGGCACGCTTTGAAGAAAAATTTGGACGGTCTTTCCAGGAACTTTATGGGGATATTGTCAAAGACTTGATTCAACAAGGTCTTATGCAACTTGATGGCGATCATGTTCGTATGACTAAGAGAGGGCTCTTCTTAGGTGATACAGTAGCAGAACGATTTATATTGGAGTAAAATTATGGGCTTAACTTATCAAATGAAGATGAAAATTCCTTTTGATATGGCTGACATGAATGGTCATATCAAACTACCAGACGTTATCTTGTTGTCCTTACAGGTCTCAGGGATGCAGTCAATTGAACTGGGAGTGAGTGACAAGGATGTTTTAGAACAGTATAATCTGGTCTGGATTATCACGGATTATGATATCGATGTGGTACGTTTACCTCAATTTGCTGAGGAAATCACCATTGAAACAGAAGCTTTGACCTATAATCGTCTTTTTTGCTACCGCCGATTTACTATTTATGATGAAGATGGTCAAGAAATCATTCATATGGTAGCTACCTTTGTCCTTATGGATCGTGAGAGTCGAAAGGTTCATCCTGTAGTACCAGAAATTGTCGCCCCTTACCAATCTGAGTTTTCTAAGAAACTGGTCCGTGGGCCAAAATATACAGAGCTGGAAGAAGCGATAAGCAAGGACTACCACGTTCGTTTCTATGACTTAGATATGAATGGTCACGTCAATAACAGTAAATACCTAGACTGGATTTTTGAGGTCATGGGAGCAGATTTTCTTATCAACCATATCCCTAAAAAAATCAACCTCAAATATGTCAAGGAAGTTCGACCAGGAGGCATGATCACTTCTAGTTATGAATTGAATGAACTAGAAAGTAATCACCAAGTCTCAAGTGATGGCGATATCAATGCTCAAGCAAAGATAACTTGGCAAGAAATTAAAAAAGATTAGAAAGAAAGATATGACTTATAAAGGATATTTAATTGATTTAGACGGAACAATCTATAAGGGGAAAGATAGAATCCCAGCAGGAGAAGCTTTTGTTCATGAGTTACAAAAAAGAGAGATTCCTTATCTTTTTGTGACAAACAACACCACTCGTACACCTGAAAGTGTTCAAGAGATGCTAGCTAATCAGTTTAACATCGACACGCCTGTATCAACCATTTATACTGCAACCTTAGCGACTATTGATTACATGAATGATCTAGGACTTGAAAAGACAGTCTATGTCATCGGAGAAGCAGGCCTAAAGGAAGCCATTCAAGCAGCAGGATATGTTGAAGATAAAGAAAATCCAGCCTATGTAGTTGTTGGCTTGGACTGGCAAGTAGACTATGAAAAATTTGCTACAGCAACCCTAGCTATCCATAAAGGTGCTCATTTTATCGGTACCAACCCTGATTTGAACATTCCAACTGAACGTGGACTTTTGCCTGGTGCTGGTTCACTGATTACTCTTCTTGAAGTAGCAACTCGCGTAAAACCAGTTTATATTGGAAAACCTAATGCGATTATTATGGACAAGGCTGTTGAACACCTAGGACTTGAGCGAGAAGAAATTGTCATGGTGGGCGATAATTACCTGACTGATATTCGAGCTGGTATTGACAATGGCATTCCTAGCCTTTTGGTAACGACAGGATTTACAAAACCTGAAGAAGTAGCTGATTTACCAATTGCACCAACTCATGTCCTTTCAAGTCTAGCGGAGTGGAATTTCGATGAAAACTAAGTTTACTTTTGTAGGAAGTATTCTCTTTCTCCTCTCGCTTGCTATTTTATTGACCATTTACCTGGCTTGGTTTGTCTATCCTCAGGAAATTTCTTGGTTAAACTTGACAAGTCGTGTTCATCTGCAACCTCAGACTATCCAGCATAATTTTAATGTTTTGATGGATTATTTGACCAATCCATTAAATCAAGCATTGGAAATGCCAGATTTTCCTTCATCAGCTTCTGGTATCTATCATTTTGCGGTTGTGAAGGATTTGTTCCATCTGGCTCAAGGAGTAGCACTAGTAACTCTACCGATATTCTATCTTTTTTGGAAGCAGGTCATTCAGAAAGGATTTCTATCTCTGTACCGTAGAGGTCTCTTAATCATGCTCTCGCTACCTTTGGTACTTGGGTTAGTTGGTGTCTTCATCGGATTTGAGCAGTTCTTTACTTTGTTTCATCAAATTCTTTTTGTAGGTGATGATACCTGGCTATTTGATCCAGCAAAGGATCCTGTCATTCTTATCCTACCAGAGGACTTTTTCCTCCATGCCTTTCTTCTATTTTTCTGCTTGTATGAATTGATTTTTGGATTTATGTACCTACAGAGTAGAAAAACAAATAGATAAGTCAAGAAAAGTATTACTGATTCCAAATAAAATCTAGGAAAAAACTATCGTTTGTAACATGAATATTTCTATATTTAAGCGAAACATTCACATTTGATTCTAAAAACCCTATTTTTCTTGAAAAAGTAGGTTTTTTTACGGAAATAACTAGTCAAGCGCTTTATTTTTTTGTATAATAGGAATAGAAAAGTATGTAAAGAAGAGGAAAGCATGATTACACTATTTTTATCACCGAGTTGTACATCATGTCGTAAAGCAAAGGCCTGGCTCGAGAATCATAAAGTGCCCTTCCAAGAGCATAATATTATGACCAGCCCTTTAACGAGAAAAGAACTGCAACATATTCTTTCCTTGACCGAAAATGGTACTGATGACATCATCTCGACTCGTTCAAAGATTTTTCAAAAATTGAATATTGATGTAGAGAGTATCTCAGTATCGGAGTTGCTTCATTTAATTGAGCAGTATCCGAGTCTTTTGCGTCGTCCGATTATTATTGATGCAAAGCGAATGCAAATCGGTTTTAATGAAGATGAGATTCGTGCTTTTCTCCCTCGTAGTTACCGTAAACAAGAACTGAAAGAAGCTACATTGAGAGCTGGTATTAATTAGATGAATAAACAGTATAGTTACCCACTAGATTTGTCGTGGAGCACTGAAGAACTTGCTTCAGTGCTTTCTTTTTTTAATGATGTTGAAGCAGCCTATGAGACTAAGGTAGAGGCAAAAAAACTACTAGATTCCTATAAGGGATTCAAAGCGGTTGTTCCAAGCAAGAGTGAAGAAAAACGCTTGGGCCGTGAATTTGAAACTGCGAGTGGTTACTCCTTCTATCGAGCTGTCCAATTGGCCAAAGAACAAGGGGAAGGGAAGATTTCACTTGGAAAATAAATTTATGTTTGCCAAAGAGATTGTCAAGGAAGCAGGAGACTATATTCTAGCTCATATGCAGGAAGAATTGCATATTGAGAGAAAATCATCCCCTACAGACTTGGTGACTCGTTTGGACAAGGAAGTTCAGAATTTTTTGATTGATAAGATTCGTTCGCGTTATCCTGATGACCAATTTTGTGCTGAAGAGGGATGTCTACGTGCTTCAGTTGGACATGGATCTGTTTGGGTCATTGATCCCATTGATGGTACCAACAACTTTGTCGCACAAGGTGATGATTTTGCCGTTATGCTAGCCTATTTTGAAAACGGTGTGGGCCAGTTTGGGATCATTTATGATGTCATGAAAGGTCATTGTTATCATGGAGGAGGTACTTTTCAGGCCTGTCTCAATGAAGAACCCTTGCCTAATTTTAAGGATAAGCCCTTGCGAGATTTTCTAATTGCGAGTAATGCTGGCATGTTGGAAACAAACGCTTGGGGTGTCGCAGAATTGGCTAATGCTTCACTTGGTGTACGTATCTATGGAAGTGCAGCTATCAGCTTTTCAAAAATATTATCTTGTCAGCTATTGACCTATATCACCTATCTCCAACCTTGGGACTATGCTGCAGCTGGTATCATTGGAAAAAGTTTAGGTTATCAGATTGTAACCTTAAATGGAGAGCCGGTGGATTTTCAGACACGACAACCAATTATGATGGTTCCAACAGACAAGTTGGCAGAAATTCAATCCTATATCTATGAAAGGAAATAAACTTACATGCAATTTCCAGAAGGATTTGTAAAAAAATATGAAGCAATATTGGGAGATGAGGCAAGAGCTTTTCTTGCCTCTTTTGATGATGAGGCAGTTTCCGCCTTTCGCATCAATCCCTTAAAAGAAAGCCAAGTTTCTTTTTCAGATGCTATTCCACATACACCTTGGGGCTATTATGGCAAGGTTTCTGGGAAATCTTCTGAACATGTAACAGGCTTGGTCTATTCCCAAGAACCTGCTGCTCAAATGGTTGCTCAAGTAGCTAAACCAAAACCAGGCATGAAGGTCTTGGATTTGGCAGCGGCTCCCGGTGGGAAATCAACTCAACTGGCAGCTTATCTTGCAGGCGAAGGACTACTTGTTTCCAATGAAATTTCTAGCAAGCGAGCTAAGATTTTGGTTGAAAATATGGAACGGTTTGGAGCATCAAATGTAGTTGTAACCAATGAATCTGCCGATCGTTTGGCTAAAGTATTTAAAGGATATTTTGACCTAATTGTCCTAGATGCACCATGCTCTGGAGAAGGGATGTTCCGAAAACAGCCAGATGCTATGGATTATTGGAGTGTAGAATATCCAAGCCAATGTGCTGACTTGCAGCGTGAAATTCTAGAGGATGCGGTCACCATGTTGGCTGATGGTGGCCGTTTGGTTTATTCAACCTGTACCTGGGCCCCAGAAGAAAACGAAGAAATTATCAAATGGTTACTGGATAGTTATGATTTTGAATTGATTCCAATCGAACCTATCAATGGGATGGCTCCTGGGATTGATTTTCCAGAGACAGCTCGGATGTACCCACATCGTTTTAAGGGAGAAGGCCAATTTGTTGCTCATCTTCAGTTTAAGGGACAAAACAAGTCAGGCAAGTTCAAGCCTTCTAAGACTAATATCAGTCGCGAACAGTTGAGTTTATGGCAAGATTTTGAAAAAAAACACCTAAAGATTAATTTGCCAGGTATTTTACAGACTTTTGGAGACCAACTGTATCTCTTACCAGAAGTCTTACCAGATTTGGGTAAGCTTAAGATTGCACGAAACGGACTCCATCTTGGAACCTTTAAGAAAAAACGTTTTGAACCAAGCTTTGCACTTGGATTATCTTTAAAACCAAGCCAAGTCAAACAATCAATTGAAATTCATGAAGAGGACTTTGTTAAATACGTGGCCGGTGAGACAGTTCAATTGTCTGAAACTTTGCCAAATGGCTGGTACCAAGTTTTAGTTGGTGGGAATGGTCTAGGCTTTGCAAAAGTGACCGGAAATATCTTGAAGAATTATTTCCCTAAGGGCTTGAGGTTTAAAGTAAAAAACTAGTCAAAATCAGTATTCTATGTTATAGTGGAAGTATGGATTTTTTGCATAAAACATTAGAAAAATAGGGCGAAATTCCAAGCTATTCATCATTATTTTCAAGGAGACAAATAGTGAAAAAAATTAAAAAACTCACCCTCTTTCTTGCAACCTTTTTACTTGCTGGTTCACTAGCAGGGTGTGCAAGTTGGATTGATCGTGGGGAGTCAATGACGGCTGTTGGCTCAACTGCCCTCCAACCTTTAGTCGAGGCGGCAGCAGATGAATTTGCATCAGCTCATATCGGTAAAACGGTCAATGTTCAAGGTGGAGGTTCTGGTACAGGACTATCGCAGGTTCAATCAGGAGCAGTAGATGTCGGAAACTCGGATGTATTTGCTGAGGAAAAAGACGGTATTGATGCTTCAGCCTTGGTCGACCATAAGGTAGCTGTTGCAGGTTTGGCTGTTATTATCAATAAAGAAGTAGATGTTGATAATCTAACGACAGATCAACTCCGACAAATCTTCACAGGAGAAATTACCAACTGGAAAGAAGTCGGCGGGAAAGATTTAGCCATCTCTATAATCAACCGTGCGGCTAGTTCAGGTTCTCGTGCAACCTTTGATAGTGTGATCATGAATGGTCAATCAGCAATGCAAAGTCAGGAACAAGATTCAAACGGGATGGTCAAATCAATCGTTTCTCAAACCCCTGGAGCTATTTCCTATCTAGCATTTGCTTATGTTGATGATTCTGTTGGGACAATCAAACTCAATGGTTATGAACCAATTTCAGAGAATGTGACCACTAATAATTGGCCTTTGTGGTCTTATGAACATATGTATACACTTGGTGAGCCAAATGAATTGGTTGCCGAATTCTTAAACTTTATCCTTTCAGACGAAGCTCAGAACGGAATCGTTAAAGGAATGGGCTATATTTCTGTTAAGGAAATGAAGGTTGAAAAAGATGCTGCAGGGACTGTAACAGCGCTAGAAGGGAGTCAATAATGAATCAAGAAGAATTATCTAAAAAATTGCTCTCTCCATCAAAGAACTCTCGTCTTGAGAAATTAGGGAAAAGTCTGACTTTTGCCTGTCTCTCTTTGATTGTTATCATTGTGGCTATGATTTTAATCTTTGTAGCCCAAAAAGGGTTATCTACCTTCTTTGTTAATGGTGTGAATATCTTTGATTTTCTCTTTGGTGCAACTTGGAATCCATCAGGTAAACAGTTTGGCGCCCTTCCAATGATTTTAGGTTCCTTTATCGTTACCATCCTATCAGCTCTTATCGCAACACCATTTGCAATTGGTGCTGCGGTCTTTATGACAGAAGTATCGCCAAAAGGAGCTAAGATTTTGCAACCAGCTATCGAACTTCTAGTTGGGATTCCTTCGGTAGTTTACGGATTTATCGGTTTGCAGGTCGTTGTACCATTTGTACGTAGTGTCTTTGGTGGAACAGGTTTTGGTATTTTATCAGGGATTTTCGTTCTCTTTGTTATGATCTTGCCGACTGTAACCTTTATGACAACTGATAGCTTAAGGGCAGTTCCTCGTCACTACCGTGAAGCAAGTTTAGCCATGGGAGCGACTCGTTGGCAAACAATCTGGCGTGTTACTTTGAAGGCTGCTCGTTCAGGTATTTTTACGGCTGTAGTCTTTGGTATGGCGCGTGCTTTCGGTGAAGCCCTTGCGATTCAGATGGTTGTCGGTAACTCAGCAGTTGTTCCAACTTCATTGACGACACCAGCAGCGACTTTAACATCTGTATTGACCATGGGAATTGGTAATACCGTTATGGGAACTGTTGATAATAATGTTCTTTGGTCACTGGCCTTAGTATTGCTCTTGATGAGTTTGGCCTTTAACAGTGTGATTAAATTGATTACGAAAGAAAGAGGAAAGAAAAACTATGCACGCTAAGAAATTAGATAAACTTGCAACAGCTGTCCTCTATACCATCGCAGGAATCATTGTGACCATCCTTGCTTCCTTGATTCTCTATATCTTGGTTCGAGGCTTACCTCATGTTTCTTGGTCCTTCTTGACTGGAAAATCATCTTCTTACCAAGCAGGTGGTGGTATTGGAATCCAGCTTTATAATTCCTTCTTCCTTTTGGTTATTACCTTATTCATCTCTGTACCTCTATCAATGGGGGCTGGAATTTATTTGGCTGAATATGCAAAAAAAGGTCGTGTTACCAATTTCGTTCGTACCTGTATTGAAATTTTGTCTTCTCTACCATCCGTAGTTGTGGGACTCTTTGGTTACCTCATCTTTGTAGTTCAGTTTGAGTATGGATTTTCAATTATTTCAGGAGCCTTGGCTTTGACTGTCTTTAACCTTCCACAGATGACGCGTAATGTTGAAGACAGTTTGAAACACGTTCACCACACGCAACGTGAGGCTGGTTTGGCGCTTGGGCTTTCTCGTTGGGAAACAGTTCTTCATGTCGTTATCCCCGAAGCTCTACCTGGTATTGTAACCGGTATTGTGCTTGCCTCAGGTCGTATCTTTGGTGAAGCTGCAGCCCTTATCTATACAGCAGGACAATCAGCACCAGCCCTTGACTGGTCTAACTGGAATGTCCTTAGTGTAACCAGTCCAATCTCAATCTTCCGTCAAGCAGAAACCTTGGCTGTCCACATCTGGAAAGTCAATAGTGAAGGAACTATTCCTGATGGAACTTTAGTTTCAGCAGGTTCTGCTGCGGTGCTCCTCATCTTTATCTTGATCTTTAACTTTGGAGCACGTAAACTCGGAAGCTATCTACATAAGAAATTAACCGCTGCCTAAAGGAGAAGCCATGTCAAAATATAATTGGGATGAAAGGCATATTATTACTTTTCCAGAAGAAAAAGTGGCCCTCTCTACAAAGGATTTACACGTTTACTACGGTAAAAATGAATCCATCAAGGGCGTGGATATGCAATTCGAAAAAAATAAAATTACAGCTTTAATCGGTCCATCAGGATCAGGGAAATCAACCTACCTACGCAGTCTCAACCGTATGAATGATACCATTGATATTGCTAAGGTTACAGGACAGATTCTCTATCGAGGTATTGACGTTAATCGTCCTGAAATTAATGTTTATGAAATGCGTAAACACATCGGAATGGTTTTCCAACGTCCAAACCCATTTGCTAAATCAATCTACCGCAACATCACCTTTGCACATGAACGTGCAGGTGTTAAGGATAAGAAGGTCCTTGATGAAATTGTAGAAACTTCACTTCGTCAGGCTGCCCTCTGGGACCAAGTAAAAGACGATCTTCATAAGTCAGCCTTAACTCTTTCAGGAGGTCAACAACAGCGTCTCTGTATCGCTCGTGCAATCTCTGTGAAACCAGATATCCTCTTGATGGATGAGCCAGCATCAGCCTTGGATCCGATTGCGACAGCTCAACTTGAAGAAACCATGTTGGAGTTGAAGAAGGACTTTACCATCATCATCGTAACTCACAGTATGCAACAAGCTGCGCGTGCTAGTGATTATACAGGATTTTTTTACTTGGGTGACTTAATTGAGTATGATAAGACTGCTAATATTTTCCAAAATGCTAAGCTACAGTCTACTAATGACTATGTAACTGGACACTTTGGTTAGAAAGGGAACAGTATGACAGAACCGATTTTGCAGGTTTCAGACCTGTCAGTCTATTACAATAAAAAGAAGGCCTTGAATAGTGTTTCCTTATCATTCCAACCCAAGGAAATTACGGCCCTTATCGGTCCGTCTGGATCTGGAAAATCAACACTTCTAAAGGCTATTAACCGAATGGGGGACCTCAATCCTGAAGTGACGACAACTGGATCAGTGGTTTATAATGGGCACAATATCTATAGTCCTCGTACTGACACGGTTGAATTGCGTAAGGAAATTGGAATGGTTTTCCAACAACCAAATCCTTTCCCTATGTCTATCTATGAAAATGTCGTTTATGGTCTCCGTATAAATGGAGAAAAGGACAAGCAGGTCTTGGATGAAGCTGTGGAGAAAGCTTTACAGCGTGCTTCAATCTGGGATGAGGTCAAGGATCGCTTGCATGACTCTGCTATTGGTCTTTCAGGTGGGCAACAGCAACGTGTTTGTGTGGCTCGTGTATTGGCGACTAGTCCTAAAATCATCCTTTTGGATGAACCAACTTCAGCCTTGGACCCTATTTCTGCTGGTAAGATTGAGGAAACCTTGTATGGTCTAAAAGACAAATACACCATGCTCTTGGTCACCCGTTCTATGCAGCAAGCATCTCGAATCTCTGATAAGACAGGGTTTTTCCTCAATGGAGATTTAATTGAATTTAACGATACCAAGGATATGTTCCTTTATCCTCAACATAAGGAAACAGAGGACTACATTTCAGGTAAATTTGGATAAGGAGTGAGAAGATGTTACGATCTCAATTTGAAGAAGATTTAGAGAAATTGCATAATCAGTTTTATGCTATGGGACAAGAAGTTCTTTCCCAAATCAATCGTACCGTACGTGCTTTTGTAACGCATGACCGTGACATGGCCAAAGAAGTCATAGAGGAAGATGCAGAAGTAAACGAATACGAAGTGAAACTTGAAAAGAAATCATTTGAAATGATTGCCCTACAACAGCCAGTTTCACAAGACCTACGTACAGTTTTGACAGTTTTAAAAGCTGTTTCAGACCTAGAACGTATGGGAGACCATGCAGTATCTATCGCAAAAGCAACGATTCGTATGAAGGGGGAGCAACGTATCCCTGCAGTTGAAGAAGAAATTAAAAAAATGGGTCGTGAAGTAAAAAACTTTGTTGAAGCCGCTTTAGAACTTTATTTGAATGGTTCTGTGGATCAAGCCTATGAAGTTGCAACTATGGATGAAAATATCAACCATTACTTTGATAACATTCGAGACCTAGCTACAGAAGAAATCAAGAAACATCCTGAAGCCATCGTCACAGGTCGTGATTACTTCCAAGTTATTTCCTACTTGGAACGCATCGGTGACTATGCAAAAAATATCTGTGAATGGGTTGTTTACTTTGAAACAGGTAAGATTGTTGAATTGTAAAATATTTAGAAGATAAAAATTATTGTGAAAGCTTACTTTTTAATAGAGTAAGCTTTCATTGTATCGATAGTTTACTTTGTCAGAGGTGAATAATGAACTATATACAGAGTATAAGAAAAAAAGTTGGAAAAGATAAAATTATTTTAAATTTTACTTGTGGAATTTTAAGTCAATCAGGAAAAATATTATTACAAAAACGAGCAGACAAAGGAACTTGGGGTTTACCAGGTGGTGCTATTGAATTAGGTGAATCGGCTGTAGAAGCATTAGTGCGAGAGTTTTATGAAGAAACTGGAGTGAAAGTGACAGTGAAAAAACTCTTAAATGTTTATACAAAATATTCAGATAGTTATCCAAATGGTGATGAGGCTCAAGTTCTTACAATGTTGTATTTAGTTACATCTGAAACTTCGATCTCTACAAATGTTTTTACGAGTGATGAAACCTTAGAATTAGGGTTGTTTGATCACAGGGACATGCAAAATATCTCAATTGTAAACCAGCAACATCGAGATATGATAAATGATTTTTTTGAAAGTAATTTTCCAATAGATAGATAAACTAACTACTGAAATTCTATTTTTTGTAACTATATTTTATGAAAATGCAATAAAAATATTGACAAGAATTTTCAAATGAGTTATAATTATACAAAATTAACAGAGAGGTTGTTTATTTATGAATTTTAAAAAATGGATATTTGTCTTATGTAGTTTTCTTGCAAGCTTCTTTTTAGTAGCTTGCCAATCGTCTAGCTCAAGCTCGCAGTCTGCAGTGGAGGCCATCAAGCAAAAAGGAAAATTAGTGGTCGCAACTAGTCCCGACTATGCTCCCTTTGAGTTTCAAGCACTTGTGGATGGTAAAAACCAAGTCGTAGGTGCGGATATTGACATGGCGCAAGCAATCGCTGATGAACTTGGAGTGAAATTGGAAGTTTCAAGCATGAGTTTTGATAATGTTTTGACCAGTCTTCAAACAGGAAAAGCAGACCTAGCAATTGCGGGAATCAGTGCAACTGAAGAAAGACAAGAAGTCTTTGATTTCTCAATTCCTTACTATGAAAATAAAATTAGCTTCCTTATCAGAAAATCAGATCTTGAAAAATACAAGGATTTGGACTCTCTAGCAAGTGCTAATATTGCAGCTCAAAAAGGAACTGTTCCTGAATCTATGGTTAAAGAGCAACTTCCAAAGGCGCAGTTGACTTCTTTGACAAACATGGGCGAAGCAGTCAATGAGCTTCAATCAGGTAAGGTTGATGCTGTTCATATGGATGAACCAGTTGCTCTAAGCTATGCTGCTAAGAACTCAGATTTGGCAGTTGCTACAGTAAGCTTGACTATGAAAGAAGGCGAAGCAAATGCTGTAGCTATCAAAAAAGGTAACTCAGATTTGAAGGAAGTAGTTGATAAGGTCATCCAAAAACTGAAAGATGACGGAACTTACCAAACTTATCTTGAAAAAGCTGCTAAGCTAACAGAAGTAGAGCAATAAAAAATAACAGAGTTGGATTTCAGTCCAGCTCTGTTTTTAAATAGCTTAATGTTTCTTCAATATTTTCTAAGGAAATTTTTGCAAAGTGATAAGGGCAGTTCGCTAGATAGGAAGATTCGAAGAAGTCGAGTTCTAGAGGACTGTGTTTAAGACTAGCGATGCTAGGATAGTTCCTGAGATCAAGCAAAAGCCCATCATGAAGTGGATAGCTCGGTAGGGAAATGGGATAGCTTTGTAAGAGCTGTTGGATGTGCTCCTGACTTTTTTCTTGCAGTGCCAGTCGTGCTAGTCTGTTTTTCTCAAAGAGTTGACTATCGATGTAGAGTGATAGAGCCTTTTGCATGATAAGGTTGTTATCGTAGTCGAGAATGTTTTTATAGGTCACAAAAGCTTCCTTGATAGTGTTTGGAAGAAGAAGGGCAGTGATTCGAAGGGCAGGAAAAAGACTGGTAGAAAAGGATTTGATATAGATGACCAAATCATGTTGGTCTAAATAATGAAAGGTTTGTCCCATTTTAGGATCCAAGTCCCCCAGATAGTCATCCTCAACGATATAAATCTGATATTTTGCAGCTAAGTCAAGGATGGCAAGTTTTTCCTCTTCAGAATAAGAATGCCCCAGAGGATAGTGGAAACGGGGAATAGTATAGAAAAACTTAATCTTTCCGCTTTTAAAGTGTTCCTCAAGTTCGTTTAGGTCAATGCCGTCTACTCGACGGTCAATGGTTTGATAGGGAATATTTTGAGCTAGTAGCAGCTGGTTCATCCGATGATAGGTCGGTTGTTCAACCAGTATTTCCTGAGCTTGACCTGGAAAATCAATCTGAGAAAGAATAAACAGTGCTTGCTGGGTTCCAGACGTCATGACCAACTGGTCTGCCTTACTATAAATCGCTTGATCAAAGAGTAATGTCTGAACGGACTGACGTAATTCTTTTAAACCCTCTTGGTGTTCATAGTAGTTGTAGAGATAATTTTCTCGCCCAATCAAGCTCTCATTGACGCACAGACGAAAATCATCATAGGCTGCTGCGTGTTCATCGTTAACTGAGATAATTAAGTCTTCATGACTGGTTTGTTGCTCCAATACATAATAACCACTTTGAGGTTTTGAGTAGATATATTTCTCGTATCGGAGTTCTAAGAGTGCGCGCTGTATGGTGTCTTTGCTACAGTGAAAATCTTGACTGAGTTTTCGGATAGATGGTAGGCGACTTCCAGTTGGAAATCTACCTGATTCTATCTCATTTTTTAGATAGTGAACGACTTGTTCATACTTGCTTTCTTGCTTCATCCCAGACCTCTCATGATTTTGTTACATTGTACCTTTTTTTTAGAAGTTTGGCAATGTTATACTCTTCGAAAATCTCTTCAAACCGCGTCAACGTCGCCGTGCCGTATACGTAGGATACTGACTTCGTCAGTTCCATCTACAACCTCAAAGCAGTGCTT
>NZ_KV804194.1:0-33463 GCF_001811305.1 Streptococcus sp. HMSC056C01 | reverse complement strand
AACAGTGTTTTGAGCTGACTACGTCAGTTCCATCCACAATCTCAAAGCAGTGCTTTGAGCAACCTGCGGCTATTTTCCTAGTTTGCTCTTTGATTTTCATTGAGTATTAAAAGGCAGTCTAGCATTCAATTCTAATCAGAAATGTGATATACTTAGTAAGTAAAATTTTCAAAGAAGAGTGAGATGATAAAGGTGCAAGAACCAGTTAAATTATTCCAATACAATACTTTGGGAGCCTTGATGGCGGGACTTTACGGAGGAACCATGACCGTTGGTGAATTGCTTGAACATGGTGATTTAGGATTAGGAACCCTGGATTCTATCGATGGAGAATTGATTGTCTTAGATGGGAAAGCTTATCAGGCTAAGGGATCAGGTGAGAAACCTGAAATTGTGGAAGTTTCACCAGATGCCTTGATTCCCTATGCAGCAGTTGTACCCCACCAGGCAGAAGTTATTTTCCGTCAGCGTTTTGAAATGACTGATCAGGAACTTGAAAAACGTATTGAATCCTATTATGATGGAGAAAATCTATTTCGTTCCATCAAGATTCATGGTGATTTTAAACACATGCATGTTCGTATGATTCCAAAATCAACAAGCGAAACGAAGTTTGCTGAGGTTGCGACGCATCAGCCTGAATATAGCTGCGACAATGTCTCAGGAACTATCGTTGGTTTTTGGACACCTGAAATTTTCCATGGAGTTAGTGTTGCTGGTTACCATCTACACTTTATCTCAGATGACCTAACCTTTGGTGGCCACGTTATGGATTTTGTCATCAAGGAAGGTATTGTAGAAGTGGGAGCTGTTGATCAGTTGGATCAACGTTTTCCTGTTCAGGATCGTCAATATCTATTTGCTAAGTTTAACGTTGACGAGATGAAAAAAGATATCGAACAGGCAGAATAATAGGAGTCAAATATGAAAATTCATGTAATAATAACGATGCTGGCCTTGTTTGCCGTCCTCATTGCAGCAGTTTGGTACGCAAGAAAGAAATACAAGATTAATTTTGCAGTTTTGGGACTTGGGGCAGTTGCATTTTTTGCTTCATCTCAGGTCTTAGAGAAAATCGTTCATCTCTTGGTTCTTCATCCACAAAAGGATGGGACAGTTCCACTCATGACGGGAAATCCCCTTCTCTATGTGATTTATGGGATCTGTATGGCTGCTTTGTTTGAAGAAACAGCTCGACTTATTTTCTTTAAATGGTTAGAGAAGAAAAGAACTTTGGAAGATTCAGATGCTCTTGCTTATGGATTGGGGCATGGTGGCTTGGAATTGCTCTATATCGGGATTGCAAGTCTACTCAATCTCTTCATCCTCTTTTCAGCAGTAGAATCTCAAAATCCAAATATTATGCAACTCTTGCCTGAAAGCACGCTTACAACTATTAATAATCTAGCAGCTTGGCAGATTTACCTTTTAGGACTTGAGCGAATCCTAGCCTTGCTTCTTCAAGTTGGCTTGACCTTCTGGGTTTATCAAGCAGTTCGCCAAAAGAAATGGATATACCTAGTAGCTGCTTATGGTTTACACGCCCTATTTGATTTGGCTCCGAGCCTATCTCAAGTTGGCTGGTTGTCAAATCCCCTTCTCGTAGAAGGATTGTTAGCAGTGGAAGTTATTATTTTTATTTACTTTACAAAATCGATCTTTTATAAAAAGCAATAATACAAAAAAGAGGTTCATCCTCTTTTTAGTTTGAGCTTTTGAAAAAGCTAACCAAATCATCGAAAAATAGAGCCAAAAATGGTATAATGGAATGGATTTTATAAAAGGATTAGAAAAATGACCGTATTAGATAAACTAAAAGAAACACTAGAAGGAATCGATATTCGATTCGATGAACCGCTAAAAACTTATACCTATACCAAAGTTGGAGGGAAGGCAGATTATTTAGTTTTTCCACGCAATCGCTATGAGATGGCTCGTGTAGTCAAGTTTGCCAATCAGGAAAACATTCCTTGGATGGTTCTTGGAAATGCAAGTAACATTATCGTCCGAGAAGGCGGAGTTCGTGGCTTTGTAATCATGTGTGACAAGCTTAATAATGTCTCTGTTGATGGCTATACCATTGAGGCAGAAGCTGGAGCTAACTTGATTGAAACCACTCGTATTGCCCTACGTCATAGTTTGACTGGTTTTGAGTTTGCTTGTGGTATTCCAGGAAGCGTCGGTGGTGCTGTCTTTATGAATGCTGGCGCTTATGGTGGTGAGATTGCTCATGTTCTCCAGTCTTGTCAAATCTTGACTAAGGAAGGTGAAATCGAAACCCTATCTGCTAAAGACTTGACCTTTGGTTATCGTCATTCAGCCATTCAAGCGTCAGGGGCAGTAGTCCTATCTGCTAAGTTTGCCTTAGCTCCAGGTAATCACCAAGTCATCAAGCAAGAAATGGACCGCTTGACCCACCTTCGTGAACTCAAACAACCTTTAGAGTATCCTTCTTGTGGTTCAGTCTTTAAACGTCCAGTGGGTCATTTTGCTGGACAATTGATTGCTGAAGCAGGTTTGAAGGGCTACCGTATCGGTGGTGTCGAAGTCTCAGAAAAGCATGCAGGCTTTATGGTCAATATTGCTGATGGAACTGCCAGAGATTATGAAGACTTGATTGAGTCTGTCATTGAAAAGGTTAAAGAACACTCAGGTGTTACTCTTGAGCGAGAAGTTCGTATCTTGGGTGAACATGAGTAAATAGTAGAAATAGTTTAGCTGCTATTAACTAGAATGTAGAGGTGGTGAAAGCCTATCGGCAGCGAAGATGCATGCAGGAGGCCTAACTCCCTGCAAGAGGTAGTGGCGGCCTGACAGAGCCCTGATCTGTTAATCTATGAAAAAGAAGGAATTAATGCCAATTGAAAAAACCAATTATCGAATTCAAAAACGTTTCTAAAGTTTTTGAAGATAGCAACACCAAGGTTCTCAAAGATATTAATTTTGAGTTGGAA
The DNA here is from genome assembly GCF_001811305.1 of Streptococcus sp. HMSC056C01. Lineage (NCBI taxonomy): Bacteria > Bacillati > Bacillota > Bacilli > Lactobacillales > Streptococcaceae > Streptococcus > Streptococcus sp. HMSC056C01. Next base: position 30,509 of record NZ_KV804194.1, on the reverse strand, counting down.
GAAGGGAAATTTTATACACTGCTAGGAGCATCTGGTTCAGGAAAATCAACCATCCTCAATATCATCGCCGGTTTGCTAGACGCAACGACTGGAGATATTTTACTGGATGGCGTGCGAATCAATGATATCCCAACTAATAAGCGCGATGTTCATACAGTCTTCCAATCATATGCCTTGTTTCCGCATATGAATGTCTTTGAAAATGTTGCCTTTCCATTGCGTTTGCGTAAGGTCGATAAAAAAGAAATCGAACAACGTGTATTAGAAGTTCTAAAGATGGTACAGTTGGAAGGTTTCGAAAAACGTTCTATTCGTAAGCTTTCTGGAGGACAACGCCAGCGTGTAGCGATTGCGCGTGCGATTATCAACCAACCCCGTGTGGTCCTCTTGGATGAGCCTTTGTCAGCCTTGGACTTGAAATTGCGAACAGACATGCAGTACGAACTGCGTGAACTGCAACAGCGATTGGGTATTACCTTTGTTTTCGTTACCCACGATCAGGAAGAAGCCCTGGCTATGAGTGACTGGATTTTCGTTATGAATGACGGTGAAATTGTTCAGTCAGGTACACCAGTGGACATCTACGATGAGCCCATCAACCACTTTGTTGCAACCTTTATCGGTGAATCAAACATCTTGCCAGGAACCATGATTGAGGACTACTTGGTCGAGTTTAACGGCAAACGCTTTGAAGCGGTCGACGGTGGTATGAAACCAAATGAACCGGTCGAAGTCGTCATTCGTCCAGAGGACTTGCGTATTACCCTTCCAGAAGAAGGAAAACTTCAAGTGAAGGTTGATACCCAGCTCTTCCGTGGAGTTCACTATGAGATTATCGCCTATGATGAACTTGGCAACGAATGGATGATTCACTCAACTCGTAAGGCTATCGTTGGTGAGGAAATCGGTCTGGACTTTGAACCAGAAGATATCCACATCATGCGTCTCAATGAAACAGAAGAAGAGTTCGATGCTCGTATCGAAGAATATGTAGAAATCGAAGAACATGAAGCAGGTTTGATTAACGCTATTGAGGAGGAAAGAGATGAAGAAAACAACCTCTAAACTCTTTGTAGTGCCTTATATGCTTTGGATTGCACTCTTTGTATTGGCACCCTTGGTCTTGATTTTTGGACAATCCTTTTTCAACATTGAAGGCCAGTTCAGTTTAGAAAACTATAAATCTTATTTTGCGTCACAAAACTTGACCTATCTCAAAATGAGTTTTAACTCAGTGCTCTATGCAGGGATTGTGACTCTAGTGACACTACTTATCAGCTATCCAACAGCTCTCTTTTTGACTCGTCTCAAACACCGTCAACTATGGCTCATGCTAATCATTTTGCCAACCTGGATCAACCTTCTCCTTAAGGCCTATGCTTTTATCGGGATTTTTGGGCAAAATGGCTCTATCAACCAATTCCTCGAATTTATCGGAATCGGTTCGCAGCAGTTGCTCTTTACAGATTTCTCATTTATTTTTGTTGCAAGCTACATCGAGCTTCCATTTATGATTTTGCCCATCTTCAATGTTTTGGATGATATGGATAACAATCTCATCAATGCCAGCTATGACCTTGGTGCGACCAAGTGGGAAACTTTCCGTCATGTCATCTTCCCTCTGTCTATGAATGGAGTGCGAAGTGGTGTCCAATCTGTCTTTATTCCAAGTTTGAGTCTCTTCATGCTGACGCGCTTGATTGGAGGGAACCGAGTGATTACCTTGGGGACTGCCATCGAGCAGAACTTCCTAACTAATGACAACTATGGTATGGGTTCAACTATCGGTGTTGTTCTTATCCTGACCATGTTCGTTACCATGTGGGTAACTAAGGAAAGGAGAGAACGATGAAAAAATTATCGAATCTTTACCTAGCCTTTGTCTTTATCGTCCTCTATCTGCCAATCTTTTATCTGATTGGTTATGCCTTCAATGCTGGGGATGATATGAACAGCTTTACAGGCTTTAGTTTGTCTCACTTTGAAACCATGTTTGGTGATGGAAGGCTCATGCTAATCTTGGTTCAGACCTTTTTACTAGCCTTCCTATCAGCCTTGATTGCGACTGTCATTGGTACCTTTGGTGCTATCTACATCTACCAATCACGGAAAAAATACCAAGAAGCCTTCCTGTCTCTTAATAATATTTTGATGGTTGCCCCAGACGTTATGATTGGTGCCAGCTTCTTGATTCTCTTTACCCAGCTCAAGTTCTCTCTTGGTTTTCTGACAGTGTTGTCAAGTCACGTAGCCTTCTCGATTCCTATCGTAGTGCTCATGGTCTTGCCTCGATTGAAAGAGATGAATGGAGATATGATTCATGCGGCCTATGACCTTGGAGCTAGCCAGTTCCAGATGTTTAAGGAAATTATGCTTCCTTACCTAACACCGTCTATCATTGCAGGTTACTTCATGGCCTTCACCTATTCCCTAGATGACTTTGCCGTGACCTTCTTTGTAACGGGGAATGGTTTTTCAACCCTCTCAGTTGAGATTTACTCTCGAGCTCGTAAGGGAATTTCGCTGGAAATCAATGCTCTTTCAGCCTTGGTCTTTCTCTTTAGTATTATCCTAGTTGTCGGGTATTACTTCATTTCACGTGAGAAGGAGGAGCAAGCATGAAACGACTCTATTCATTTTTAGCAGGAATTTTAGCCATTATCCTTGTCTTGTGGGGGATTTCCTATCATCTTGACAGTAAAATCAATAGTCGCGATAGTCAAAAATTGGTTATCTACAACTGGGGAGACTATATCGATCCTGAACTTCTGGAGAAATTTACAGAAGAAACAGGAATCCAAGTTCAGTACGAGACCTTTGACTCCAACGAAGCCATGTACACGAAAATCAAGCAGGGTGGGACAACTTATGATATTGCCATCCCAAGTGAGTACATGATTAACAAGATGAAGGACGAAGACCTTCTAGTTCCACTGGATTATAGCAAGATTGAGGGCATTGAGAATATCGGTCCAGAATTTCTAAACCAGTCCTTTGACCCAAACAACCAGTATTCAATTCCATACTTCTGGGGGACCTTGGGAATCGTCTACAATGAGACTATGGTGGAAGAAGCGCCTGAGCATTGGGACGACCTTTGGAAGCCAGAGTATAAAAACTCTATTATGCTCTTTGATGGGGCGCGTGAAGTACTTGGTTTAGGTCTTAACTCGCTAGGCTATAGCCTCAACTCTAAAGATCCACAGCAGTTGGAGGAAACGGTAGATAAGCTCTATAAGCTAACACCGAATATCAAGGCTATTGTTGCGGATGAGATGAAGGGCTATATGATTCAGAACAACGCTGCCATCGGTGTGACCTTCTCAGGAGAAGCCAGTCAGATGCTAGAGAAAAATGAAAATCTTCGCTATGTCGTACCGACAGAAGCAAGTAACCTCTGGTTTGACAATATGGTCATTCCCAAAACAGTCAAAAACCAAGACGCAGCCTACGCCTTTATCAACTTTATGTTGAAACCCGAAAATGCTCTTAAGAACGCAGAGTATGTCGGCTATTCAACACCAAACAATGCTGCTAAGGAAATGCTCCCTGAGGAGACAAAAGAGGATAAGTCCTTCTATCCTGATGCAGATACTATGAAACACCTAGAGGTCTATGAGAAATTTGACCATAAATGGACAGGAATCTACAGCGACCTCTTCCTACAATTTAAGATGTATCGAAAGTAGGAATTAGCAGTCACGAAACGAACCAGTTAAACTGGTTCGTTTTTTGAATAGTTGTATAGCTGTATATTTTTACTATCCTATTTGCTTATTTTATAGCCTAGTAGTATACTAAGTTTATAATAATAGAAAGCGGTAACAAATCATGAAAATGTCTACTTTTTTCAAAAAAAGTTATTGGCCAACCTTTTTGATTGTTAACGAAACAATTATACTATTCCATTTAAAGGATGGTTTGGATCGACAATACCTAAAAACTGATTCCATACATTTGGTGATAGGTTACTTTATATTTGCAAATATTTTCGTATTTATGTATAGCAATTCGAAAGCTTGGAATAAAAGTTGGGATAAAAAGAAAAATGGCAGTAAGAAAAAATATATTCTGAAAAAGTAATCAGGGATATAGGGAGTTGGTTATTTAAATGAGGATTATTTCCAGTTGACGCAGACTTAAAAAAACGATATAATAAGAAAGTTGAGAATTGATTTTCTCTCCATCTTAGTTCAGAGAATTGGCGGTGCTGCGAGCCATCTAAGATAGAAAATCATGCTACTCAATCGAACAATTGCATAAGAATCAAAGAATGACAAGTTCATTGAATGAAGGTGGTACCGCGGTTTTTCGCCCTTCGTGATATGGATTTGTCTTTTATTTTTGGAGGTGTTTATGAGAACATTTCTTGTCAAACAAAAATTTCGCCTAGGTGGTGAACGCTTTGATATCAAGGATGAAATGGGCAATGTCGCCTATCAGGTTGAAGGTTCATTTTTTAAGATTCCTAAAACTTTTACCATCTATGATGTTGCTGGTGAACAGGTCAGTGAGATTAGTAAGGAAGTCTTAACTTTCCTACCTCGTTTTGAAATTCAACTTACTAACGGCGATCATTTTTATATTCGGAAGAAGTTGACTTTCTGGAAGGATAAGTATGAGTTTGACAATCTCGGCCTTCGCATCGAAGGAAATGTCTGGGATTTGAATTTTAAATTGCTGGACGACCGTGACCAAGTGATTGCTGAGATTACCAAGGAACTTTTCCATTTAACCTCTACCTATACCGTAACCGTCTATGACGAATCTTATGCTGACCTAGTCATCTCCCTCTGTGTCGCTATCGACTATGTGGAAATGCTAGAAAGCCAATCAAATTAGTAAAAAGGAGATACATATGAAACAATTATCTAGTGCACAAGTCCGCCAAATGTGGCTTGATTTCTGGGCTACAAAAGGCCACTCAGTAGAACCATCTGTTAGCTTGGTTCCGGTAAACGATCCAACACTTTTGTGGATCAACTCAGGGGTTGCCACTCTTAAAAAATACTTTGATGGAACCATCATTCCTGAAAACCCACGTATTACCAATGCGCAAAAAGCCATCCGTACCAACGATATCGAAAACGTAGGTAAGACTGCCCGTCACCATACTATGTTTGAAATGTTGGGGAACTTCTCAATCGGGGATTACTTCCGTGACGAAGCAATTACATGGGCTTATGAGCTTTTGACAAGTCCTGAGTGGTTTGACTTCCCTAAAGACAAACTTTACATGACTTATTATCCAGATGATAAGGATTCATACAACCGCTGGATTGAAGTGGGAGTAGATCCAAGTCATTTGATCCCAATCGAAGACAACTTCTGGGAAATCGGTGCGGGACCTTCTGGACCTGATACAGAAATCTTCTTCGACCGTGGAGAAGCTTTTGACCCAGAAAATATCGGTCTTCGTCTTCTTGCAGAAGATATCGAAAACGACCGTTATATCGAAATCTGGAACATTGTATTGTCACAATTTAACGCTGACCCTGCTGTTCCTCGTAGCGAGTACAAAGAATTGCCACACAAAAACATTGATACGGGCGCTGGTTTGGAGCGTTTGGTGGCGGTTATCCAAGGGGCTAAGACAAACTTTGAAACAGACCTCTTCATGCCAATCATTCGTGAAGTTGAGAAATTATCTGGTAAGGTTTACGACCAAGATGGCGACAACATGAGCTTCAAGGTTATTGCAGACCATATCCGTTCTCTTTCATTTGCGATTGGTGATGGTGCCCTTCCTGGAAATGAAGGTCGTGGTTATGTCCTCCGTCGTCTTCTTCGTCGTGCCTCTATGCATGGTCAAAAATTGGGTATCAATGAGCCTTTCCTTTACAAACTCGTTCCAACTGTTGGAAAAATCATGGAAAGCTACTACCCAGAAGTGCTTGAAAAACGTGACTTTATTGAGAAAATCGTTAAGAGCGAAGAAGAGTCATTTGCTCGTACTCTTCACTCAGGTCAACACTTTGCCCAAGGTATCGTAGCAGACTTGAAAGAAAAAGGTCAATCTGTCATCGCCGGTCAAGATGTCTTTAAACTCTATGATACATACGGATTCCCAGTGGAATTGACAGAAGAAATCGCTGAAGAAGCTGGTATGACTGTAGACCGTGAAGGCTTCGAAGCAGCCATGAAGGAACAACAAGAACGTGCGCGTGCCTCTGCAGTCAAAGGTGGATCTATGGGTATGCAAAACGAAACCCTTCAAAACATCACTGTAGAAAGTGTCTTCAACTACAATGCTAGTCAATTGTCTTCTAAGTTGGTTGCTATCGTAGCTGATAATGCTGAAGTAGAAGCTGTATCAGAAGGAACTGCGTCACTTATCTTTGCAGAAACTCCATTCTACGCTGAAATGGGTGGACAAGTTGCGGACCATGGTCAAATCTTGGATGCTGCAGGAAATGTCGTAGCGATTGTAACAGACGTTCAAAAAGCACCAAACGGACAAGCATTGCACACCGTTGAAGTTCTTGCTCCTCTTGCTTTGAACCAAGAATACACTTTGGCCATCGATAGCAATCGTCGTCATCGTGTCATGAAGAACCACACAGCCACTCACTTGCTCCATGCAGCTCTTCATAATATCCTTGGCCACCATGCTACTCAAGCAGGTTCACTTAATGAAGTAGAATTCCTTCGCTTTGACTTCACTCACTTCCAAGCCGTGACTCCTGAAGAATTGCGTGCTATTGAGCAACAAGTCAATGAGAAGATTTGGGAAGCCATCGCAGTGGAAACAGTTGAGACTGATATTGACACAGCTAAAGAAATGGGAGCTATGGCCCTCTTTGGTGAGAAATATGGTAAGGAAGTTCGCGTAGTCACTATCGGGGACTATTCAGTAGAGCTTTGTGGTGGTACTCACGTTGGCAATACTTCTGAAATCGGTCTCTTCAAGATTGTCAAAGAAGAAGGGATCGGATCAGGAACTCGTCGTATCTTGGCAGTGACTGGTAAAGAGGCCTTTGAAGCTTATCGTGACCAAGAAGATGCACTGAAAGCAGTCGCAGCAACCTTGAAAGCTCCTCAACTCAAAGAAGTACCTCACAAGGTGGAAGGACTTCAAGAGCAACTCCGTCAATTGCAAAAAGAAAATGCAGAATTGAAGGAAAAAGCAGCAGCAGCGGCGGCAGGTGATGTCTTCAAGAATGTTCAAGAAGCAAACGGCCACCGTTACATTGCCAGCCAAGTATCTGTATCAGATGCAGGTGCCCTTCGTACCTTTGCGGATAACTGGAAACAAAAAGATTACTCTGATGTTCTTGTTCTTGTCGCAGCTATCGGTGATAAGGTCAATGTCCTTGTAGCCAGCAAGACAAAAGAGGTGCATGCAGGTAATGTGATTAAAGAATTAGCTCCAATCGTTGATGGACGTGGTGGTGGTAAACCAGACATGGCCATGGCAGGAGGAAGCAATCAAGCGAAAATCCAAGAATTGTTGGATGCAGTAGCAGGTAAATTGTAAGAAAATAAAGATCTATCCAGTAGGGTAGGTCTTTTTGTTTAAAAATCATAGAGCAGTTGATTTCTTTGAAGAATAAGCGTATAATATATAAAAATTAATTGAGTGCTCACTCAATTTTGTTAGGGATTAGGAGAATTAGATAATGGTTATTAAAGCAATACAGTATAATCGTTTTGGTGATGAAAAAGTTCTAGATTTAGTAAATATTATATCTGAATCATTAGGAATGAATCAAGTTAGAGTAAAAGTATTTGCTGTTGGTCTAAATCCTATTGATTACAAAACTTTCGAGGGGGCGAAGCCACTTCGTTTTTTGAGTTTTTTGACAAAATTAAAACAACCAGGTCGTTGGTTTGAATCAAAATCATCTTTATTTCCAAGAGGTATCGCTAGGGATTTTGCTGGTGTTATCACAGAAATTGGTGATGGAGTGAGTCGATTTTCAGTAGGTGATAAGGTTTTTGGAACAATAATAAGTGATCCTGGACTTGGTACTAAGAGGGGTGCGTTAGCAACAGAAATTTGTGTTAGCGAATCAGAAATTGCATTGAAACCAGACAATATTGATATGTATCATGCTGCTACTATGGGGGTGGCTTCTTTAACAGTCGGTGGTGCTTTTAGAAGAATTAATTTAAATTCTAAAGATGTTGTAGTTATTTCAGCAGCTTCAGGTGGCATTGGTAGCATTGCAGTACAGTATGCGGTTGCTAAGGGCGCAACTGTTATTGGTATTGCGAGCAAGAAAAATTCAGAATATCTAGAATCATTAGGTGCTATACCAGTATCTTATGAAGGGGATGTCCAAAAGTCTCTTTTATCAGTAGCTCCAAAACCTATTACAAAATTCTTGGATTGCTATGGTGGTGATTACGTTAAATTAGCTTTCCATCTTGGATTGAACGGAACTGATATTGGAACTTTAGTACCTTCACCATATGTTTTAATAAGAGGAGCTCAGTTCACAGGTCCGAGACATTCCACTTATGATGATTTTAAAATTCTAGAGGAGATGGTCTCAGATGGAAAAGTTCAGCTGAATATTGAGAAAGAGTATAGTTTTTCTCTGGAGTCAGTTAGAGAGGCATATCGTAGTCTAAAATTAGGACATACCCGTGGTAAAAGAATTATTAAAATAAGAGAGTAGATAGAGGGGGCAGGAATGGAAAGTATAGAATATAAGTTTGCTGAGACATTAAAAAGCAGTGAATTAAGTTTAAAACAAAGTCAAGTATTAATATCCAGTTTAAAATTATTTTCCGAGATTGGTTTTGAAAATACAACATCTAATCTTATTGCTGAACATGCTGGCGTCTCAGAAGGAACCGTTTTTAGTTATTTTAAAACCAAGGAAGGTATCCTAGATGCTATTTTATCTACATTTCTAGAGCAAGTTATTCCAGAAGTGATTGCTGATTTTTCAGATAAGAGATTTACAATAGAGCAAAAATCTTTTTCACTTTTTCTAAGAAGCATCGTTCGGGATAGGTTAATTTTTATTCATAACAATAAAATGCAAGTTAAAATTCTTTTGAGTCGTTCACTTATTGATAAAACTATTTCTGAAGAGTTAGGGAATATCATTGTACACTCTATCATTAATCCGATTAGTCCTGTTTTGAATCAATTTAAAGAAAATGGTGTTATCCGAGATTGGTCAAATGAAAGGATCGTTCGCTATATTTTAGCTTTAAGTCTTTCTTATATTGTTCCTATGATTATAAATGACAAAGAAGATATAAACATTGATAAAGTAACAAATGAAATTGTCGAATGTCTTTCTTTTTCCTTAGTTATCGTAAAATAACTATTAATTTTAAGTTCACTAAAAAATTAAGAGAGCTCTTTTTAAAACCAAAATAAAAATCCCCAATCATAATGATTGAGGATTGAGCAAATGAATTTTAAACAATACCTTTACTATCATAGCATTGGCTACATTAGTATACTGCCATCTATTCATCTGATAAGAGGGATTTTATCATCCAGATATTCATAGCTGGGTGGCCGGCGGCGTTAGAAAGTGGTTGTTGCAATGTTGTAAAACCATAGTGTTGATAGATGGCCACAGCCGTAGCCAGTTCAGTAGAGGTCTCTAGATAAAGCTGTTCATAACCAGCTATGCGGGCTTCCTGGAATATCCGCTTTATCAACCTGCTGGAATAACCTTTGCCACGGCTATTTTTAGTGACATACAGTTTTTGTAATTCAGCAATCTTATCGGACACAGGTGCAAAGCCACCGCAGCCAACCAGCTGACCTTCATCTTCCAGAACAAAGTAAGCTGCTCTCTCTTGCTGTTGATAATAGTCGGCCAAATGATCTAGATGAAAATCAAAGTAGACAGTTCCTGGTTTGTCAAGCCCGAATTCTTCTAGGCTAGCTCGAATGAGCTGCGCTACAGCTGAATTGTCTCTTACTTCCATCGGCCGTAAGTTCATCATTTGTCCTCCGATAGGATGTATCGACTAATTAAACAATCCCTTGTGCAATCATAGCGTTTGCTACGTTTTCAAAGGCAGCGATATTTGCACCTGCAAGGTAGTCAGTTCCAAGACCGTAAGTTTCTGCAGTTGTTTTAGCAGTGTTGAAGATGTTAGTCATGATATCTTTCAAACGACCGTCAACTTCTTCACGTGTCCATGAAAGACGAAGGCTATTTTGGCTCATTTCGAGAGCAGATACAGCTACACCACCAGCATTGGCAGCTTTGGCAGGTCCGTAAAGGATTCCATTTTCCTTGTAAACTTTGATAGCTTCAAGGTCGCTAGGCATGTTAGCACCTTCAGATACACAGATAACTCCTTGAGCAACCAAGCGTTTCGCAGCTTCACCGTTGATCTCGTTTTGAGTCGCACATGGAAGAGCGATATCGTAGTTACCGGCGTAAGTCCATACAGAACCTTCGTAGTAGGTAGCAGTTGGTTTTTCTGCAGCGTACTCAGTCAAACGAGCACGGCGTTTTTCTTTAACGTCTGTAAGAAGGTCGAAGTCGATACCATTTTCATCGATAACATAACCATTTGAGTCAGATACTGAGATAACAGTTGCACCAAGTTCAGTTGCTTTTTGAAGAGCGTATTGAGCTACGTTACCAGAACCTGAAATCACAACTTTCTTACCAGCAAAGCTGTTTCCGTTAGCTTTAAGCATTTCTTCAGTGTAGTAAACCAATCCATAACCAGTTGCTTCCGGACGGATCAAGCTACCACCAAATCCAAGAGGTTTACCAGTCAAGACACCAGCATCAAATTGGTTGAGGCGTTTGTACTGTCCGTAAAGGTAACCAATTTCACGTCCACCTACACCGATATCACCAGCAGGTACGTCAAGAGATGGTCCAATGTATTTTTGCAATTCAGTCATGAAGCTTTGGCAGAAGCGCATCACTTCAGCATCGGTCTTCCCTTTAGGATCAAAGTCTGACCCACCTTTACCTCCACCGATTGGAAGTCCAGTCAAAACGTTTTTAAAAATTTGTTCGAATCCGAGGAATTTCAAGATTCCTTGGTTAACAGTTGGGTGGAAACGAAGTCCGCCTTTGTATGGTCCAACAGCTGAGTTGAATTGAACACGGTAACCACGGTTAACTTGAACTTTTCCATCACGGTCAACCCATGGAACACGGAAAGAAATTACGCGTTCAGGCTCAGTGATACGTGCCAAGATATTTTCTTCAATATACTCAGGGTGTTTTTCAAAGACAGGCTCCAAAGTGCTGAAGAATTCTTCAACCGCCTGGAGAAATTCAGCCTCATGCCCGTTACGAGCTTTTACAGTTTCAAACACGCTTTGGATATATTCTTTAGCAGATGTCATATCGTTCTCCTTTTTGTTGTCATATTTTATTACATGAGTCATTATAGCAGAAAATTTTTTCAGTGTAAAGAAAAAAACACAAATTTTCTAAAAATTCTTTCAATTTGACACAACTGATTCAGAACTTGCTAAAAAACGAACCTTTTCTATGGAAATGGTTTTATTGAAAAGCAAAAGTCAAAGTATGGTATAATATTAAACATAAAAAGGAATCTGGAGGAACAGAATCATGGTATCAACTAAAACACAGATTGCTGGTTTTGAGTTTGACAATTGCTTGATGAATGCGGCAGGAGTTGCTTGTATGACAATTGAGGAGTTAGAAGGTGTCAAAAATTCAGCAGCAGGAACCTTTGTCACTAAGACAGCAACCTTGGAATTTCGTCAGGGGAATCCTGAACCACGTTATCAAGATGTTCCACTCGGTTCAATCAACTCTATGGGTCTACCAAATAATGGTTTAGACTATTACTTAAACTATCTATTGGAATTGCAAGACAAGGAACCAAACCGTACCTTCTTTCTATCATTAGTTGGAATGTCTCCAGAGGAAACTCACACTATTTTAAAGAAGGTTCAAGAGAGTGATTTTCGTGGGTTGACTGAGCTCAATCTCTCATGTCCAAATGTACCTTGTAAACCTCAGATTGCCTATGACTTTGAAACTACTGATCGTATCTTATCAGAAGTCTTTGAGTATTTTACAAAACCATTAGGAATTAAGCTTCCACCTTATTTTGATATTGTACATTTTGATCAAGCAGCAACTATTTTCAACAAATATCCGCTCAAGTTTGTCAATTGTGTCAACTCTATTGGAAATGGTCTTTATATAGAAGATGAGTCAGTCGTGATTCGTCCTAAGAATGGCTTTGGTGGAATCGGTGGAGAATATATCAAACCAACAGCTCTTGCTAATGTCCATGCTTTTTATCAACGATTGAATCCAGAAATTCAAATCATCGGAACAGGTGGAGTATTAACAGGACGTGATGCCTTTGAACATATCTTATGTGGTGCCAGCATGGTGCAGGTAGGAACTACCCTGCACAAAGAAGGTGTAGGTGCTTTTGATCGCATTACAAACGAACTCAAAGAAATTATGACGGAAAAAGGTTATGAAAGCCTTGAAGATTTCCGTGGTAAATTGAATTATATTGATTAAATAAAAGCGAAACTAAAAAGAAAGGAGAAATGATGCTAGCAATAGAAGAAAGCCAAAAGCTATCTTTATCAAACTTACCTAGTTTGACCTTGTTTACAGGCGCTGATCAAGGACAGTATGAAGTCATGAAAACTCAGGTGCTAAAACAAATCGGCTACGATTCTGCTGATTTGAACTTTGCTTATTTTGATATGAAAGAAGTAGACTACAAAAGCTTGGAACTAGAGCTGGTCAGTCTTCCTTTCTTTGCGGATGAAAAAATTGTTATTTTAGATCATTTTCTCGATTTAACTACAGCTAAAAAACGCTATCTATCTGATGACGAGCTTAAGGCTTTTGAAGAATATTTGGAAAATCCATCTCCGACGAGTAAATTAGTTATTTTTGCTGAAGGGAAGCTGGATAGTAAGAGACGTTTAGTCAAATTACTCAAGAGGGATGCCAAGATTTTTGAAGCTCTTGAACCAAAAGAGCAAGAGATACGTGCTTATTTTCAAAAGTGGGCTCAAGAACAAGGACTAACCTTTGACGGGAAATCCTTTGAACAGTTACTTATCAAATCAGGTTTTCAATTCAGTGAAATTCAGAAAAACCTACTCTTCTTACAGTCTTATAAGGATAATGACCGGATTACCGAAGAAGACATTGTTGAGGCCATACCAAAGACTTTGCAGGATAATATCTTTGATTTAACTCAGTTAATATTGACTAAGAAGATTGATCAGGCACGTGATTTAGTCAAAGATTTGACTTTGCAGGGAGAAGATGAGATTAAACTGATTGCCATTATGTTGGGGCAGTTCAGACTCTATACACAAGTGAAAATTTTGCAAGAGTCTGGTCAGACAGAGTCCCAGATGGTCAGCAGTTTAGGTCACTATCTTGGTCGCAATCCCAATCCCTACCAAATCAAATTTGCCCTTCGTGATTCTCGAAGACTATCCCTTGATTTTCTCCAGAATTCTATTCGTCATCTCATCCAAGCTGATTACCAAATTAAGACAGGAGTTTATGAGAAAGGCTACCTGTTTGAGAAGGCTTTGTTGCAGATTGCTATCCAGTCAAATTGAGCAAATAACTTGAAAAAATAGGATGATTGCGTTATCATCTTTATATAGAAAGAAAAAGAGGTATTACAGATGGCTATTATCTTACCAGATCTTCCATACGCTTACGATGCATTGGAACCATACATTGATGCTGAAACAATGCACTTGCACCATGACAAACATCACCAAACTTACGTTAACAATGCAAATGCAGCTCTTGAAAAACACCCTGAAATCGGTGAAGACCTTGAAGCTTTGCTTGCTGATGTAGAATCTATCCCAGCTGATATCCGTCAAGCGCTTATCAACAATGGTGGTGGACATTTGAACCACGCTCTTTTCTGGGAATTGATGACTCCTGAAAAAACTGCTCCTTCAGCAGAACTTGCAGCAGCAATCGATGAAACTTTCGGTTCATTCGAAGAATTCCAAGCAGCCTTCACTGCAGCAGCAACAACTCGTTTTGGCTCTGGATGGGCATGGTTGGTTGTTAACAAAGAAGGTAAGCTTGAAGTGACTTCAACTGCAAACCAAGACACACCTATCTCAGAAGGTAAAAAACCAATCTTGGGCTTGGATGTTTGGGAACATGCTTACTACGTGAAATACCGTAACGTTCGTCCTGACTACATCAAAGCTTTCTTCTCAGTTATCAACTGGAATAAAGTAGACGAACTCTACGTAGCAGCTAAATAATCGCATTTGATAACACCCCTTTTTAGTTGGATTTTGGGTCTAGCTTTAAAGGTGTTTTTTTGTTTGCCTTTTTTAGAAGTAACTGTCTCATGATTTTCCTTTGTTGGATAGGCTTTATTTATGGTATAATGATAAGATAGAAAACGAAGGAGAAATCATGAATATTCAACAATTACGCTACGTTGTTGCTATTGCAAATAGTGGTACTTTTCGTGAAGCGGCTGAGAAGATGTACGTTAGCCAACCCAGTCTATCTATTTCTGTAAGAGACTTGGAAAAAGAGCTTGGCTTCAAGATTTTTCGTAGAACCAGTTCAGGAACTTTTCTTACACGTCGTGGGATGGAATTTTATGAAAAGGCACAAGAGTTGGTTAAGGGATTTGATGTTTTCCAGAACCAGTATGCTAATCCTGAAGAGGAGAAAGATGAGTTTTCAATAGCCAGCCAGCACTATGATTTCTTGCCACCGACTATCACAACTTTTTCTCAACGGTACCCAGACTATAAAAATTTCCGTATTTTTGAATCTACAACTGTTCAGATTTTGGATGAAGTAGCCCAAGGTCATAGTGAGATTGGGATTATTTACCTCAACAATCAAAACCAAAAGGGTATCATGCAACGGGTTGAAAAGTTAGGCCTTGAAGTGATTGAGTTGATTCCTTTCCAGACGCATATCTATCTGCGTGAAGGACATCCTTTAGCCAAGAAAAAAGAGTTGGTTATGGAGGATTTAGCAGATTTACCAACGGTTCGATTCACGCAAGAAAAGGATGAGTATCTTTATTACTCAGAGAACTTTGTAGATACAAGTGCTAGCTCTCAAATGTTTAACGTAACTGACCGCGCTACCTTAAATGGGATTCTTGAAAGAACAAATGCTTATGCGACTGGATCTGGATTCTTAGATAGCGATAGTGTGAACGGGATCACCGTTATTCCGCTAAATGATAATCTCAATAATCGCATGGTTTATGTGAAACGTGAGGAAGTAGACTTGAGCCCAGCGGGAACCTTATTTGTAGAAGTTATGCAAGAGTATTTTGATCAGAAGAGGAAAGCATGAAAAAAAGAGGATTAGTAGCAGGAGTCATAGCAATCTTAATAGTGTTAGATCAATTGGTAAAGTCTTATGTCGTTCAGAATATTGCTCTTGGTGAAATTAAATCATGGATCCCAAATCTGGTCAGTTTGACCTATCTGCAAAATAGAGGGGCAGCCTTTCCATGCTTCAAGATCAACAGTGGTTTTTTGCAGTAATAACTCTTGTAGTTATGGCGGGAGCTATCTGGTATTTGCATAAGCATATAGAGGATTCCCCCTGGACGGTATTTGGTTTAATGTTGATTATAGCAGGTGGTTTGGGTAACTTTATCGATCGCATCAGTCAAGGATTTGTCGTGGATATGTTCCACCTAGACTTTATCAATTTCGCGATTTTCAATGTAGCTGATAGCTATCTGACGGTCGGAGTGATTGTATTATTGCTTGCAATGCTAAAAGAGGAAATGAATGGAAATTAAAATTGAAACAGGTGGACTACGCTTAGATAAGGCTTTGTCAGATTTGACAGAACTGTCGCGAAGTCTCGCCAATGAACAAATCAAATCAGGCCAAGTCTTGGTCAATGGTCAGGTCAAAAAAGCCAAGTATACGGTCCAAGAGGGCGATGTCGTTACTTATCAGGTGCCAGAACCAGAAGTTTTGGAGTATGTAGCTGAGGATATTCCTCTAGAAATCATTTATCAAGATGAGGATGTAGCAGTAGTCAATAAAGCTCAAGGAATGGTTGTTCATCCAAGTGCTGGTCATACCAGTGGTACCTTGGTTAACGCCCTTATGTATCATATCAAGGATCTCTCTGGAATCAACGGTGTGCTGCGTCCAGGGATTGTTCATCGTATCGATAAGGACACATCTGGGCTTCTCATGGTTGCTAAAAATGATGAAGCTCACATGGCGCTGGCTCAAGAATTGAAGGACAAAAAGTCTCTTCGGAAATATTGGGCCATCGTTCACGGAAATCTTCCCAATGACCGTGGTGTCATTGATGCGCCGATTGGTCGTAGCGAAAAAGACCGTAAGAAACAGGCCGTGACTGCTAAAGGAAAACCAGCAGTGACACGTTTCCAAGTCTTGGAGCGCTTTGGTGATTATACCTTGCTGGAATTGCAACTGGAAACTGGAAGAACTCACCAAATCCGTGTACACATGGCTTATATCGGTCATCCTGTCGCTGGCGATGAGGTATATGGCCCTCGTAAAACCTTGAAAGGACATGGGCAATTTCTCCATGCCAAGACTCTTGGATTTACCCATCCAAGAACAGGGGAAACTATGGAATTTACTTCCGAAATCCCAGATATCTTTAAAGAGACTCTGGAAAAACTTCGAAATAACTAGACAGAAAAAGGACTCAAGCGAGTCCCTTTTTATTTGCGTTTTTTCTTAGCTTTTTTCATTTTATTAGCCATGCGTTTCATGGATTGCTTCATAGCAAATTCCCCGATTTTGCCCTTGAGACCTCCACCAAACATCTGGCTCATATCTGGCATTCCTGCTCCACCAAGAGCTGAAAGGTCAGGCATTCCACCTTGTCCCATCATACCTTCAAGGGCTGACATATCCATACCCCCAGGCATATTTTTAGGAAGATTGTTAGGGTTGATGCCCATCTGTTTCATCATCTTGTTCATGTCACCAGACATGACACCTTGCATGAGTTGTTTAGCTTGGTTGAAGTCCTTGATGAACTTGTTGACTTCGATAAAGGTATTACCAGAACCGGCAGCGATACGACGACGGCGACTTGGAGTAAGCAAGTCTGGGTTTTCACGTTCTTCAGGAGTCATAGAAGAGACGATGGCACGTTTGCGAGCAATTTGTTTTTCATCCACCTTCATATTTTGAAGGGCAGGATTGTTGGCCATACCTGGAATCATCTTGAGCAAATCTTCCATTGGGCCCATATTTTGCACCTGATCCAACTGATCGATGAAATCGTTGAAATCAAAGGTATTTTCTCGCATCTTTTCAGCCATTTCAAGGGCTTTTTGCTCGTCGTATTCTTGGGAAGCTTTCTCAATCAGAGTCAGCATATCCCCCATACCGAGAATACGGCTAGCCATACGGTCTGGGTGGAAGGTTTCGATGTCTGTAATTTTTTCACCAGTACCAGTGAACTTGATTGGTTTTCCAGTGATGTGACGAACAGAAAGGGCTGCACCACCACGAGTATCCCCATCAATCTTTGTAAGGATAACACCAGTGACTTCTAATTGAGCGTTAAATTCACGCGCAACGTTGGCAGCTTCCTGACCAATCATGGCATCGATGACCAAGAGAATCTCATTTGGTTGAGCAAGGGCTTTAACGTCACGAAGCTCATTCATGAGAAGTTCGTCAATTTGCAAACGACCGGCCGTATCGATCAAGACATAGTCGTTATGGTTGGCTTTTGCTTGCTCCAAACCTTGGCGAACAATCTCAACTGCAGGAACTTCAGTACCAAGAGCAAATACCGGAACATCAATTTGTTGTCCGAGTGTCTTGAGCTGGTCAATAGCAGCAGGACGATAGATATCAGCTGCGATCATTAAAGGACGAGCATCCTCTTCCTTTTTGAGTTTATTGGCAAGCTTTCCAGCGAAGGTTGTTTTACCAGCACCCTGCAAACCGACCATCATGATAATGGTTGGGATTTTTGGTGACTTGATAATCTCAGCTGTGTCTGAACCAAGGACTTCTGTCAATTCTTCATTGACAATCTTGATGATTTGTTGGGCTGGATTGAGGGTATCAATCACTTCATGTCCGACGGCACGTTCACGAACCTTCTTGATAAAGTCCTTGACAACTGGTAAAGCAACGTCGGCTTCTAAAAGAGCTAGACGAATTTCCTTGGTTGCTTCTTGGATATCGCTCTCTGTAATTTTTCCTTTTTTACGTAGGTTTTTAAAGACGTTCTGCAAACGTTCTGTTAAATTTTCAAATGCCATTATTTTCTCCTATTTTTTCAATTCAGTGGAAATCGTCCGAAATGTTGCAAACTCTCTAGTTCTTCGGTTGTGATTTCTTTCATGATTTCATTTGGATATCCCCAACAGCTAAATCCTTCTTTAAGGGCTTGAGGAATAGAATCAGGTGAGAGAATCTGTAGCCTTGTAGGAAATGGTTTCTCTGCAGCTAATAGTTTGCAAGGTATTCCTTTATAGACAACAAGATTTTCCATGATTACTCCCTATTATCAATACTGGTCAAAATCTCAATTTGCTCTTGCAGAAAAGTATCCTCTGGATAACGCTCCAAAATCTGATCAAAAATCTGACTGCGAACAATGTAGTCAGAGTACATATGGAGTTTCATCTCATAGTCTTCCAGAATCTTTTCAGTTCGTTTGATATTATCATAAACGGCCTGGCGACTGACACCGAATTCTTCAGCAATTTCAGCCAAACTATAGTCGTCTGCATAGTAGAGTTCGATATAGTTCATCTGCTTATCAGTCAAAAGGGCTGCATAAAATTCAAACAGAGCATTCATTCGATTGGTTTTTTCAATTTCCATAAGATTTATTATACCAAAAAAAAGCCTAATTCGCTAGCTGGGGGCTGATTTTAGCGAGAAGTTAGAAAATAAGCTTTTCACTGTTCTTTTCTGACTATGAAGGCTTTTTTTGATATAATGGATAGGATTATAATGATTTAGAAAGAGGTAGTCATGAAAGAATTAGAATCAGTGTTACAAGACCGTTTTGAACTTGTTTTTACAGATAAAAGCTTACTTGAAACAGCTTTTACCCATACCAGTTATGCCAATGAGCACCGCCTCTTAAAAATTTCACACAACGAACGCTTGGAATTTTTAGGAGACGCTGTTCTGCAATTATTGATTTCAGAATATCTGTTTAAAAAATACCCTAAAAAACCAGAAGGGGACCTGTCTAAACTCCGTGCTATGATTGTACGAGAAGAAAGTTTGGCTGGTTTTGCCCGTGATTGTCAGTTTGACCAGTTTATCAAGCTTGGTAAAGGAGAGGAAAAATCAGGAGGCCGTAATCGTGATACCATCTTGGGTGATGCCTTCGAAGCCTTTTTAGGTGCTCTCCTTTTAGATAAGGATATAAAGACTGTTAAAACCTTTATCTATCAAGTCATGATCCCTAAGGTTGAGGCTGGTGATTTTGAGATGATTAAAGATTACAAGACTCATCTGCAAGAATTGCTCCAAGTTAATGGAGATGTTGATATTCGTTATCAGGTGATTTCAGAGATTGGGCCAGCCCATGATAAGATGTTTGAGGTTGAAGTCCTTGTTGAGGGGCAAAGTCTAGGTTCAGGTAAAGGACGCTCTAAAAAATTGGCCGAGCAGGAAGCCGCTAAAAATGCAGTTGAGAAAGGGCTGGATTCATGTATTTAAAGGAAATTGAGATCCAAGGGTTTAAGTCCTTTGCTGACAAGACCAAGGTTGTTTTTGACCAAGGGGTGACAGCGGTTGTAGGACCAAATGGCTCTGGGAAATCAAATATCACTGAAAGCCTCCGTTGGGCACTTGGTGAATCTAGTGTCAAGAGTCTGCGTGGTGGGAAGATGCCTGATGTCATCTTTGCAGGAACAGAAAGTCGGAAGCCTCTAAACTACGCTTCTGTTATTGTTACTTTGGATAACCAAGATGGCTTTATTAAGGATGCAGGCCAGGAAATCAAAGTTGAACGTCATATCTATCGTAGTGGAGATAGTGAGTACAAGATAGACGGGAAAAAAGTTCGTCTCCGTGATATCCATGACCTTTTCTTAGATACTGGACTCGGACGTGATTCTTTCTCCATCATTTCCCAAGGGAAGGTCGAAGAAATCTTCAATTCTAAACCTGAAGAACGTCGCGCTATATTTGAAGAAGCGGCGGGAGTTTTGAAGTATAAAACCCGTCGAAAAGAGACAGAAAGCAAGCTTCAACAAACTCAAGACAATCTAGACCGTTTAGAAGACATCATCTATGAGTTAGATAATCAAATCAAGCCCTTGGAGAAGCAAGCAGCTACGGCTCGTAAATTTATGGACTTGGACGGCCAACGTAAAGCAATCTACTTAGATGTTTTGGTTGCACAAATTCAAGCCAATAAGGCTGAATTGGATGTGACAGAAGGAGAATTAAACCAAGTTCAGGAACTTCTAACTAGTTATTACCAAAAGCGACAAGAGCTAGAAGAAGAAAATCAAAGTCTCAAGAAGAAACGGCATGATTTGCAGGCTGAGATGGCAAAAGATCAGTCAAGCTTGATGGATTTGACTAGCTTAATCAGTGATTTAGAGCGTAAGTTAGCTTTATCAAAACTAGAAACAGAGCAAGTCGCTCTCAATCAACAAGAAGCTCAGGCACGTTTGGCTAGTTTGGACGAAAAGAGAAATGCTCTCATTCAGGAGAAGGAAGAAAAAGAAGCAAATCTCAGTCAGTTAGAAGAAAATTTAGCGGTCAATACTAAGGAACTCAATCGTTTAGAAGAAGAATTATTAGCTCTTTCTGATGATCCAGATCAAATGATTGAGCAATTGCGTGAACGTTTCGTGGCATTCTTACAGGAAGAAGCGGATGTCTCTAACCAATTGACACGTATTGAAAATGACCTTGAAAATAGTCGCCAACAGACTCAAAAGCAAGAAGAACAATTAGAATCCTTGAAGGAACAATTGGCTTCTGCCAAGTTCAAGGCTAGTGAGCAAGAAGCTGCCCTTAAATCAGCTAAAGAAGAAGTACAAAGCTTACTTGCTGACTACCAGACCAATGCCAAGCAAGAAGAAGAACAAAAGCAGGCTTATCAAAGCCAGCAAAATCAACTCTTTGACCGTTTGGATAGCTTGAAAAACAAACAGGCCAAGGCGCAAAGTTTGGAGAACATTCTTAAAAACCATAGCAATTTTTATGCAGGTGTTAAGAGTGTACTACAAGAAAAAAATCGCTTGGGCGGTATTGTTGGAGCTGTTAGTGAACATTTAACCTTTGATGTTCGTTATCAGACAGCACTTGAAATTGCCCTTGGTGCAAGTAGCCAACACATTATAGTTGAAGATGAACAGGCAGCGACTAAAGCTATCGATTTCCTAAAACGAAATCGAGCTGGTCGTGCGACTTTCCTTCCTTTGACAACCATTAAGGCTCGGAGCATTTCTGGGCAGAATCAAGATGTGATTGCCTCAAGTCCAGGTTTTCTTGGTATGGCAGATGAACTGGTTACCTTTGATGCTAAGCTTGAAGCTATCTTTAAAAATCTGCTAGCTACCACAGCTATCTTTGATACAGTGAAGCATGCGCGTGATGCAGCTCGTAAGGTACGCTATCAAGTTCGTATGGTAACGCTAGATGGTACAGAACTACGAACAGGTGGTTCTTATGCTGGTGGTGCCAATCGTCAAAATAACAGCATTTTCATCAAGCCTGAATTGGAGCAATTGCAAAAAGAAATTGCTCAAGAAGAAAAGCTTCTTCGTCAAGAGGAGGAAAATCTGAAATCAGTTCAAGAAAACTTAGCTAACCTCACTCAAACTTTGGAGACCATTAAGTCCCAAGGAGAGCAGGCTCGTATTCAGGAACAAGGCTTGTACCTAACTTATCAACAAACTAGCCAGCAGGTCGAAGAACTTGAGACACTCTTGAAACTTCAGGAGCAAGAATTAACTAATCTCAGAGGTGGAGATTGGCAAGCTGAAAAAGAAAAATGCCAAGAACGTCTCGCAGTTATTGCAACCGAAAAGCAAAAGCTTGAATCTGAAATCGAAGAAATCAAGTCCAATAAAAATGCTATTCAGGAACGCTATCAAAACTTACAAGAAAAACTTTCTCAAGAGCGTCTGCTCAAAACAGAAATGCTTGGACAGAAGCGATATGAAGTTGCTGATATTGAACGGATTAACAAAGAGCTTGAATACCTTGATATGGAGCAAGATGAAATCGAACGCCTTCTCCAAGAAAAGGTAGACAATCTTGAAAAAGTTGATACAGAACTTTTGACTAAGCAGGAAATAGAAGCTAAGAGTCAGAAGGAAGAAATTCAACAAGGACTCATTCGTAAGCAGTTTGAACTGGATGATATTGAAGGACAGTTGGATGATATAGCCAGTCATTTAGAACAAGCCCGCCAGCAAAATGAAGAATGGATTCGTAAACAAACTCGAGCGGAAGCGACTAAAGAGAAGATTACGGACCGCCTTCGCTATCTTCAAGGTCAACTGACTGAAGAATATCAGATTAGTTATACTGAAGCATTAGAACAAGCCAACCAATTGGAAGACTTGGCTGTCGCTGAACAAAAGGTCAAGGATTTGGAAAAATCCATTCGTTCACTTGGTCCGGTTAACTTGGATGCTATTGAACAGTTTGACGAAGTTCACGAACGCTTGGAATTCTTAAATAGTCAACGTGATGACATTCTTTCTGCCAAAAATCTTCTTCTTGAAACCATTACAGAGATGAATGATGAAGTGAAAGAACGCTTTAAGTCAACCTTTGAAGCCATTCGTGAGTCCTTTAAGGTGACCTTCAAGCAGATGTTTGGTGGGGGTCAAGCGGACCTAATTCTGACCGAGGGAGACCTATTGACAGCGGGTGTTGAAATCTCTGTCCAACCGCCAGGTAAGAAAATCCAGTCTCTCAACCTCATGAGTGGTGGTGAGAAGGCCTTGTCAGCCCTAGCTCTGCTTTTCTCAATCATTCGTGTCAAGACTATTCCATTTGTTATTTTGGATGAGGTAGAGGCCGCACTGGATGAGGCCAACGTTAAACGTTTTGGAGATTATCTCAACCGATTTGACAAGGATAGTCAGTTTATTGTCGTTACACACCGTAAGGGTACCATGGCAGCAGCAGACTCTATCTATGGAGTAACGATGCAAGAATCTGGTGTCTCTAAGATTGTTTCTGTTAAACTAAAAGATTTAGAGAATATGGATGCTTAGTTAGTGCTCGTTACAAATTTTTAAGCTAAGCATTTAAATAACCTTCAAGAAGTCAGAAGGATAATGTAAATAAATTGAGGAGTTTATATGGATTTCGATCTATTCCTAATGATCTGTAATTATATTGGGACTATAGCCTTTGCTGCTTCAGGAGCCATCAAAGGATTTGGTAAACGTTTAGATATTTTTGGAATCAGTTTATTGGCAATTGTAACTGCAGTAGGCGGAGGAATCCTAAGAGATTCCATTATTAGTCGCTTTCCAGCTTCTCTAGCAGATCCTAGCCCCATTTATGTCTCTATCCTAGTAGCTGTTATCATGTATGTCTTTGTGACTTCAAAACAGGCCAATGCCAGTCATGATAAAAAGTTCTATAAGTGGTTGAGAGAAGCCTATCTCATCTTTGACTCCATTGGGTTGATTATCTTCTCCTTGATTGGAGCGACAGCATTAGTGGATAGCAAGCTAAATTTGATGTCTGCAGGGATTTTGGCTTGTCTAACAGGAGCCGGTGGTGGTATTATCCGAGACCTCTTAATCAACGAAGTTCCAAGTGTTCTAAAAGAAGACATTTATGCCCTTCTATCTTTCGTAATTGGAGTTATTTATTACTGGTTGGCCTTTGTCCTTCACTTTCCAAGAATTACTGCCTTTATCATTCTCTCAATAGTTGGCTTTGTGATTCGACTTTGTATTATTAAGTTCAAGCTCTCTTTGCCGAATATGGATAAGAGAACCTTGAATTGATGAATAAGCGAGAGTTATTTTATCAGCGTCTAATCTCATGTGGATTAGGCGTTATTTTTTTGCAAATACGGGAATTTAATGATGTAAAGATTAATTTTTGCTATTATATTTGTAATTTCGAATAAGGTAGGAATAGCAATGAGTAATTTGAAACATTCAGTTGATTTTATTAAAGAAATAGAGAAATTAAAGGCAGTAAGAAGATTTAATAGAACTCTTGATGGCAGATTTGAAAATAGTGCTGAGCATTCCTGGCAGGGTGCCATAGCTGCAATGGTTCTTCAAGATTATTATCCTGAAAAATTGGATATGGAAAAAGTCACTTCTATGTTATTGATTCATGATTTAGGTGAGATTTATGCCGGAGATACTTGGGTTTTTGATGATGAAAAAAAGCTTCATTCTCATGATATAGAACGAGCATCTATAGAAAAAACACTGAGTATCCTTCCAGAAGAAAAATATTTACAAATGAAAAATTCGTGGTTGGAATTTGAAAAAGGGCAGAGTTCTGAAGCAAGATATGCAAGAGTTATCGACGCCTTGGTACCGCTGATAAATCACTTGGAAGTGTCAGAATTTAATTATAATCCTGATAATATCAGTGCAGACATGGTATTAGAAAAGAAAAAGTTCATAAAAAGTGAATCAGAAGAATTATGGAGACTGACAGAAGACTTGATTCAGGAAAGTGTGGAGAAGGGCTTATATTTTTAATAACAATTGGCCCAATAGAAGATAGATTTTTAACTGGAGAATGGAAATATATATGATTAAACTTGTCACAACTGAAATCGGAATAAGGAAATTGATACAGTAAAATACAAAGAAAGCCTTGGAATGTTTCCAAGGCTTTATAGCTATCTATAGGTACAAGGAAAAAATTGCTAGAGTAGATGATTTTTATTAGATACCCTTGTTTTGTAAAACGTTAAACTATATGTTATTAAAGACAGATTGTGTTGAGTATTGAATTATACAAAAATTACTAATGGATTGAGATTTTTGCATTTGATTATACTGTAAAGAATATTAGTCAAATAAAATTGTTTTGTTTTCACTAATGCATTTCTTATTATCATCCCAATAGTTAATACTTTCAAAGCTTCCTTTTCTTAAATAAAGTGGTAGCCTTTTTCTTATTTCATCTTGCATTGGTATTTTATTAATATCTTTTAGATTCCACCATTTTGGCTCACCTTCAGTAGATGTACTTAGTTCACCAGTAAACTGAGTACATAAAAAGTCATAGAAGACAAATCTCTCATTACCAATTGAATTAGTAAAGCCTGAAATTCCTTTTAATTCAAGATTTAATGCAGTGAGACCAGTCTCTTCCTTAAGTTCCCGTAATGCAGCTTCAAAAAAACTTTCAGGGAATTCAACTTTTCCCCCCGGTGGAATCCAGCCGGGAAAATTATCGTGCTGTCTATTAAGTAATAAAATTTCTTGATTTTTCAAAACGCAAATATTAACCCAGTTTTTGATTTTTTCAGTCATATGATTAACCTCCAACAAGTATTTTTTCATATGCAAGATTATATGTCAAGAACTATATGCTATTTATGATTGTGACAAATGTATCTCAGCCAAAGATTGACAATTTTTACGCAATAGCTGATGAACTCTCAGAATAGACTTCAATCAAGAACTTTGGAAGAAAAGTGTTGAGAGGTTGGATATAAAAGAAAGTAAGCAAATCAGCCTGGCCTTTAAATTGGCCCTACGGGATTATTTATAGAAGACAAAGACGTGTCAATTCAGCACGTCTTTTTTTACTTTTTCTATGGTATAATAGAAGGTAGATTTATTAATTGGAGTATGAAGAATTTTATGATTAAATTAGTAGCAACGGATATGGACGGTACTTTTTTGGATGGTGCCGGTCAATTCGATATGGAGCGTCTGAAAAAGTTGCTCCATTCTTATAAAGGAAAAGGAATCTATTTTGCTGTTGCATCTGGTCGTGGGCTTTTGTCACTTGAAAAGCATTTTGCGGATGTCAAAGACGAGATTATTTTCATTGCTGAAAATGGGAGTCTCGTTCGTTTCCATGGAGAGGACCTCTATGAAGCAACCATGCCTCGTGATTTTTACCTATCAACATTTGAAAAACTAAAAACTTCACCATATTTTGATGAGAAGAAGATGCTTTTGACTGGTAAAGAGGCTTGCTATGTCTTAGATACAGTTGATGAAACCTATCTTATGTTTAGTCATCATTACAATGAGAATATCAAAAAAGTAGCCAGTCTTGAAGATATTACCGATGAGATTTTCAAATTCACAACTAACTTTACTGAAGAGACAGTAGAAGCCGGAGAATCTTGGGTCAATGAACATGTTCCTGGGGTCAAGGCTATGACGACAGGCTTTGAATCCATTGATATCGTTTTAGGCCATGTTGATAAGGGAGTCGCTATTGTCGAATTGGCTAAGAAATTAAATCTGGATATGGATCAAGTAATGGCTTTTGGTGATAACCTCAACGACCTTCACATGATGCAGGTTGTAGGGCACCCAGTTGCACCTGAAAATGCTCGTCCAGAGATTTTAGAACTTGCTGAAACAGTTATTGGACACCACAAAGACCAATCAGTTATTGCTTATATGGAGGAATTGTAATGGCAGATATTAAATTAATTGCTTTGGACTTAGATGGAACCTTGTTGACGACAGACAAGAAATTGACGGATCGTACCAAGGCAACTTTAAAGGCTGCGCGTGATCAGGGAGTCAAAGTGGTACTGACAACTGGACGTCCCCTCAAGGCCATGGATTTCTTCCTCAAAGAGCTTGGAACAGACGGTCATGATGATGAGTATACTATCACCTTTAATGGTGGATTGGTTCAGAAAAATACGGGTGAAATCCTCGATAAGACAGTATTCTCTATTGATGATGTGACACGTATTTACGAGGAAACTGAAAAACTAGGCATTCCCTTAGACGCCATTTCAGAAGGTACAGTTTACCAAATCCAATCAGATCAAGAGAGTCTGTATGCTAAATTTAATCCTGCTCTGACTTTTGTTCCAATTGACTTTGGAGATTTGTCTAGTCAGATGACCTACAACAAGTGTGTGACCGCTTTTGCCCAAGAACCACTGGATGCCGCAATTGCTAATATTTCACCAGACTTGTTTAACAATTATGAAATTTTCAAATCTCGCGACATGCTTTTGGAATGGTCACCAAAGAACGTTCATAAGGCTACTGGATTAGCTAAACTGATTGAACACCTGGGAATTGACCGAAGTCAAGTCATGGCTTGTGGAGATGAGGCTAATGACCTTTCGATGATTGAGTGGGCCGGTCTCGGTGTCGCTATGCAAAATGCTGTGCCTGAGGTCAAGGAAGTTGCAAATGTAGTAACCCCTATGACCAATGACGAGGAAGCTGTTGCCTGGGTCATTGAAAAATATGTACTGAAGGAGAACTAAAGTATGGGATTATTTGACCGTTTATTTGGTAGAAAAGAAGAACCAAAAATCGAAGAAGTTGTTAAAGAAGCTTTGGAAAACTTGGATCTGACAGAACCTGGCGAGGAAGTTGAAGCACTTGGAACTGAAGAAGTTGAAGTGAAAAATACTGAAGAAATCGACCAAAGTTCAGAATTTGAGGAAACTTATTCTAAAGAAGCTAGTGAGTCGGAAGAACCAGTAGCAGAAACTACTACAGAAACAGTTGAACCAATAGCAACCCCTCAGGAAGAAGAGACTCAGTTTGAAGAGGAAACTGAGTGTCATTGTTGTCAGGAAGAGTCAGAGTCAACAGAAGTTGAAGAAACTGAAGCCAGCTCTCAAGAAGTAGTGGAGTTTGTTGCAGAAGAACCTGAGTCACCAGTCGAAGAAGTAGCTTCAAGTGATAGTGGCGAGGAAGAATCTGATCAAGTTCAACCAGACGAAACGGAAGCAGACACTTCTCAAGAAGTGGAAGAAGATCTAGTAATCGAAGAAATTCCTCCAGTTCAAGAGACTGTACAGGAAAAATATGACCGTAGTCTCAAGAAAACTCGTACGGGATTTGGTGCTCGTTTGAATGCCTTCTTTGCTAACTTCCGCTCTGTTGATGAAGAATTCTTCGAAGAACTAGAAGAACTGCTTATCATGAGTGACGTTGGTGTTCAGGTTGCTTCAAATCTTACTGAAGAATTGCGTTACGAAGCCAAGCTTGAAAATGCCAAGAAACCTGATGCCCTTCGTCGTGTCATCATCGAAAAATTGGTAGAGTTGTATGAGAAGGATGGACAATACAATGAAAGCATTAACTTCCAAGATGGGTTGACTGTCATGCTCTTTGTAGGTGTGAATGGTGTCGGAAAAACAACATCTATTGGTAAGCTTGCTCACCGTTACAAACAAGCTGGCAAGAAAGTCATGCTGGTTGCTGCAGATACCTTCCGTGCTGGTGCAGTTGCCCAATTAGCTGAATGGGGACGTCGTGTGGATGTGCCTGTCGTAACAGGTCCTGAAAAAGCAGATCCAGCCAGTGTGGTCTTTGATGGGATGGAACGTGCAGTAGCAGAAGGTGTTGATATTTTGATGATTGATACAGCTGGCCGTTTACAAAACAAGGAAAACTTGATGGCAGAGTTGGAAAAAATTGGTCGTATCATTAAACGTGTCGTTCCAGAAGCTCCGCATGAAACCTTCCTAGCTCTGGATGCCTCAACAGGTCAAAACGCTCTTGTACAAGCCAAAGAATTTTCAAAAATTACGCCTGTTACAGGAATTGTCTTAACCAAAATCGATGGAACTGCCCGAGGTGGTGTCGTTCTTGCTATCCGTGAAGAACTGAATATTCCTGTTAAGTTGATTGGATTTGGTGAAAAAATCGATGATATCGGTGAGTTTAACTCAGAAAACTTTATGAAGGGCCTTCTAGAAGGTTTGATATAAAAGAAAATCCTGCAAGAATTCTTGCAGGATTGTTTTTGATTATTCTAAACGACCATCTTTACGATAGGCGATATCAGGTTGCCAGGTCCACTCAGCTCCGTATTTTTCAAGTAAATCAAAGCTAGCTTGAGGTCCCATAGTACCAGCCTTATAGTCGTGAAGTGGAGCACCGTTTTCAGCCCAAAGCTTCTCAATACGGTCAATCAATTTCCATGATGCACTCACTTCATCCCAGTGGCTAAAGTTAGTTGAATTATTGTTCAAAACATCATAGATCAGTTTTTCATATGGATCTGGTGAAGCACCTGTAGCAGTCGCATCTGTTCGATAGTCAAGAGAATTTGGCGCAAGGCTAAACTCTTCTCCTACCTTTTTACCGTTAAGACTGAGAGAGAATCCTTCAGTTGGTTGGATGTAGATAGTAAGCACATTCGGTGCTAGTGGTTCTCCGAAAATGGAATCCATTTGCTTGAAGACAATGTTCACGTGTGTTCCTTTTTCAGTGAGGCGTTTCCCTGTACGGAAGAAGAAAGGGACATCACGGAAACGATCAGTGTCAACAAAGAAAGCACCTGAAGCAAAGGTTTCTGTCATAGATTCAGGGTTAACATTTGGTTCACTACGGTAAGAGATGTATTTCATGCCATCAACTTTACCAGAACGATATTGACCACGGATGAATTGCTCTTTAAGTTCCTCATCTGTAGGGTGGTAAAGGTTCTTGAAGACCTTGATTTTCTCTGCGCGAATGTCATCCTTTGTAAAGCTTGCTGGCTTGTCCATAGCAAGGAGTGACAGAAGTTGGAGAGTGTGATTTTGAACCATGTCTCGAAGGGCACCAGATTCATCATAGTAGCCACCACGCTCTTCAACACCTAGGCGCTCTGCAAAGGTAATCTGTACGTTATCGATGTGCTCACGATTCCAAACATTTTCAAAAATCATATTGGCAAAGCGAATGGCAAAAATACTTTGAATCATTTCCTTACCGAGATAGTGGTCGATACGATAGATTTGCTCTTCGTTAAAAGTAGCTAGGAGTTCTTCGTTTAGTTTGCTTGCAGTCTCATAGTCTGTTCCAAAAGGTTTCTCAACAATCAAACGTTCAAAGCCTTTACTGTCAACAATCTGCTCAGACTTGAGATGTTTGGCGATGGTACCAAAGAACTGAGGTGCCATTGAGAGGAAGAAGAGTTTGTTGTGCTCAGTCTGATATTTTTCGTTTAATTCAGCCTGAAGCTTGCGTAATTCGATATAGTGCTCAGTGTCATTAACATCGTGACTTTGATAGTAAAAATGACTCGCAAATGCTTGAGCTTCTTCCACACTATCTGCCAAGTCTAAAATAGATTCGACAACGACAGATTCGAAATACTCCTTACTCCAAGGTCTACGAGCAGTTCCAATAACAGCAAAATGATCAGAAAGATTACCTGATTTATAAAGTCTAAAAAGTGAAGGGTAGAGCTTACGTTTGGCCAAATCCCCACTTGCACCGAAAATTGTAACAATAACTTTTGATGACATCTAGCTACCTAATTTCTATTTTGTTTCCTAGTTAAACTAGGCATGAGGAGTCCCCATTTTTCATATCCTTTATTTTATCATAATTTTCTAAAAAATCCAAAAATCCAATACGTCTATACTAAGAGGCTGGGAAAAAACTTAATTTCATACTCTTCGAAAATCTCTTCAAACCACGTCAGC
>NZ_KV804193.1:0-466 GCF_001811305.1 Streptococcus sp. HMSC056C01 | reverse complement strand
CGACTTCTCACCTGACTAGAATAACGAAGGAAATGATTGCGAATAGTCACTTGAGTTCGCCCATCCAGGATAACTACGATCTTTCTGGAATCAAAATCCTGTGCAATGAAACTCATCTTACCTTTCTTGAAGCTGTATTCATCCCAAGACATGTGAGTTGGAAGGAAAGATAAATCTGTCTTGAATTTGAATTCTTTCAATTTACGAATGACTGTCGAAGTAGATACAGATAGACTTTCTGCGATAGCCGTCATAGGGACTTTCTCGATTAATTTTTGAGTGATTTTCTGGTTAACGATGGTAGCGATTTGGTGATTCTTTTTGACTAAGGAAGTCTCTGCGACAGCTATTTTCCCGCAGACTTTACAACGGAAACGGCGTTTTCTCAATCGAATGAGTGTCTTATAGCCTGCACACTCTAGATAGGGGATTTTAGATTCTTTCTGGAAGTCATATTTAGTCATTT
>NZ_KV804192.1:272931-281512 GCF_001811305.1 Streptococcus sp. HMSC056C01 | reverse complement strand
CAGGTTATAACTTTTCATCAACCCACTACAGTTGACAAAGAGCCTCTAAAAACTCGACTTTCGTAGACAAGAAAAAACTGGGTCTTCCCAGTTTTCTTGTGATTATAGGTAAAGTAATTTGAAAAGCGCTACTGCTGCAATACCAGCTGCAATCGGTGCAACTACTGGTACCCAAGCATACCACCATTTTGAATCGCCCTTGTGTTGACCAAGGATTGATTTTGGAAGGAAGGCATGAAGGAGACGTGGTCCAAAGTCACGAGCTGGGTTCAAACCAGGTCCAGTTGGTCCACCAAGAGATGTTACCAAGGCCATTACCAAGAAACCAAGTGCCAAGTGACCAACAGAAAGTCCTGCAGCTGTATGAGGCGCTACTTGAGCTTTAATTGCCAAATCAGAGAAGTCAACATTTTGACCTGCTTGAGTCGCCATTTGTTTCATATATTGGAGAACTTCAGCACCAAAAAAGTCCTTTGTCAAACCAAGTGCTGCAAAGAAGAGAACGAATGAACCAACAAACTCGTTGATAAAACCGTTAACTGTTGCCGCAAAGCGTGATTCTTTTGTTCCGTGGTCGATACTTGAAATTGTTGAGAAAGTTCCCAAGATATTGTTTGCTTTTTCAGTTTGCAAGTAGTAAGGACGGTGAGTTGCAACAACCAAGGCTTGTCCGAAGATTGCTCCCAAGACTTGTGCAACGATGTATGGTGCTACTTGTGCCCAAGGGAAAAGTCCGCTAACTGCTAGACCAAGAGTGAAGGCTGGGTTGATGTGGTTACCAGAAACATTACCAAACATCAAGGCAGGGATCATAACCCCCATACCGTAACCAACAGCGATAACGAGCCAGCCACTTTGGTGACCTTTCGTACCTTTAAGTTCAACGTTGGCAACTGCACCATTTCCCAAGATAATCAAGATGGCTGTTCCCAAAAATTCAGTGGCATATTTGACTGCCCATGCGAAATCCATTGATAGATTCTCCTTAATATTTTTTAGACAATCCCTATTCTATCAATTTTTAAGCCTTTTAGCAACAGATTTTCTAAAAGAATCCTGCGGGAAAACGCTTTTATTTCAAGTCTACAAAAAAGACCTAACAAAGAGAGTTTGTTAAGTCAAAATTTTAATTATTCTTGACGCTGACCAAAGTCCTTAATCATCTGATCCATTTCTTCACGACTTGACGTCGTTAGCATATAGAGAAAGTCTCCTTGCAATTCAGCAAAGGCAGCCGGCATGATTTTCTTGACCTTGAACTGGTGACCATATTTGGCGAGCAAGTCTTCTTCTGAATAAACATAGTTGGCATTAGCGCGACGAGATGTTGCCAAGCAGTATAGAGGATCGAATTGAGAAGCTGGGAATGGTTCACCCGCAACGATCGCTGCATAGCCCTTATACAAATCAAAAGAATGGGCATAGTTATAGACATCAATGGTGAAACCACCCGCTGGACGGTTATTGTATTCAATAGCGATATAGTCATCACCCTCACGGAAGAACTCAATATGGAAGAAACGTTCCTTCATGCCAAATTCTTTGACAATTGCCTCACCATATTTACGCAATTTTGGATCCATCTCCTTTAGAACATAATAAGAATTGTCCATCTTGTAAATCATAAGATCGAGAGGTGTGTGAGCATAGTCAAAGGTCGTAGAAAAGACGATATTCCCATCTCTATCTACCAAACCATCGAAAGTACAGATCTCACTAGAGGTGACAAATTTCTCAAAGAAATAAACGGTTGAGTGGTCCCATTCAGCCTTAAAGTGATTGACATCATCTTCCGTTTCAAGTTTAAAGGTTGCTGCTGCACCTACTCCATTGTCAGGTTTGGCAATCATTGGAAGTCCAATTTCTTTCACAGCTTTATCAACGTCTGCTTCTGTTTCAATAACTGCACCTGGCACAACTGGAACCCCAGCTTTTTTGAAGAGTTTTTTCATCTCAGACTTGAACTTAGTTTTCTTGAGGTCTTCTGGTTTGGCACCAAAGACATGAAATTGTTCACGAAGGGCAGCGTCCAACTCTAGCCAGTATTCATTGTGTGATTCGATGCGATCAATTGGACCATGTTTGTAGAAAAGAAAGGCTACTGCACGTTTAACTTCATCAAGATTTTCAAGATTATCAACTCGGAAATACTCAGTCAAGCTATTGCGCAATGGTTCATCTAGTTGTTCATAGGGTTCTTGCCCAATCCCTAGAACGGTGATTCCTTTATTGGCTAGTTCAATACTAAACTGTTGGAAATTTTGTGGGTAATAGGGTGAAATTACAAGATAATTCATAAGCAACTCCTTTTATAGACTCATGTGACCGAGGAAATAAGGCATTTGTTTGCGCCACCATTCCCAGTCATGGGCAACATCGTGTCCCCATTCTGCAAACCAGGCAGGAATTTGTTTTTGATCGAAGGCTTCTTTTAACTTGTAGTAAGAAGGTAGGCCATCATGTTCCCAAGCACCTAGTCCCGTACAAACCACAATTTCAGCTTGACGGTAACGGTCGATAAACCAACCATCATTTTGATTCCAAATATAGTCTACTGGTGAATTTTGATAGATGGCATCATCATTGTAGTAATCACCGACAAAGAAACGTGCATCGTAGACACCACTAAGAGCAATGACTTTGGTGAAGACATCCGGATGTTGTAGGAAAAAGTTAAGAGCATGGTAAGCTCCCATAGAGCAACCTGTCGTCATCATGCCATCGAACCAGCCCGTCTTATGCTTGATAAAAGGAATAGCTTCTTCAATAACGTATCGCTCATAAGCACGGTGCATTTCAGCTTGGTCATGACCGTTTTTCCATGTCGCAAGCCAGCTCTCGCTATCGACACTTGAAAGTGTAAAGAACTGAACACGGCCCTCCTCAATAAAGGATGCACATGCATCAATCATGCCAAAATCATAGTATTCATTGTGGCTACCACCTGAGGACGCAAAGACAACAACTGGGATACCTGCGTGTCCGTAACGATTGACGTACATTTCACGATTTAGATGACCACTCCAGTGGCTAAGATGTTCAATATTCATATCCTGTCTCCTTTATACTAGTTACCAATTTTCTGCAAAAAAGCGTAGGCAAGCTGGAAGATTTTCTGACCATGGCACTTCATGGTGAATGGCTCCAGCCTGAACCTTGAGAGAGAGATTTTCCAACTGAACTCCTCCTGCTATCAAATCATGATAATAGCGAAGGGAAGAGTCGATATAGGCCTGCTTAATATTGCCAGCCATTAGGGTCTTATCTGTGTCATCTGCTTCTTCCGTTCCAACATAGATAAAGATTCGTTGGTCAGGCAAAAGCTTTTTACGTTCAATATAGCGATCAAAGGCTTCTTGATGAAGCCAGTTGGCAGAGGAGAAAACTCCCAAGCAACCAATCTGGTCTTGATATTCTAAACCAATAAACTGGGTAATATTCCCACCAAGTGAAGATCCTATCATGGCAGTGTGTTTACGGTCTGATTTTGTCCGATAGTTTTCATCAATAAAGGGCTTAACCACTTCCATGACAAACTCTGCGTACTCGACACCTTTACCACCAAATTGTTGACCAGGAATATTAGACTCTTGGAATTTCCAAGCTGCATACTCATTCATCCGTCCAAGACCATCATTGTCAATAGCCACGATAATCATGCGACTGATATCCGGATTTCGCTTGATGGCTGGGATAATCTTCCAGGAATGGCCGACGTAGGATTCCTTACTATAAAAGACGTTTTGTCCATCATGGAAATACACGACTGGATAACTTCTATCCGTATCTTTCTCATAGTTTTTTGGGAGGAGAACACGTACGCGGCGCTCCTTACCTGTGTAGGGAACCACCAATTTATGCTCTCGCATTTTTAAATAAAAATAAGATTGATTCATTGTCAGAAAACTCTCTATATTCAAAATTTTACCTAATTATATCATAAAAATAGAAAAAAAGTCAGTTTCCGTCCAAATTTAAGACAATAAACTAACTTTTTTTACTTATTTTATCTTTTCCTCTGGTTTTTCTGATTAAAGGAGATCATCGATTAACTCATCGACTGCATCCTTCTCAGCCTGAGGTGTAATTTCAGTAATCATAATTCCCGCTACTGCTCTCTCAACCAAACCTTCGACATCCATTCGAGCTTCATACTGTTCAGCATTCTTAATCTTAGGATTTGTCTTCGGACGATCAGGCGCAAAAATCGTACAACAATCTTCAAAGGGCTGGATAGAAATTTCAAAGGTATCAATTTCTTGTGCAATGTCAATGATTTCCAACTTATCCATGGTCACGACTGGACGGATGATTGGTGTATTAGTCACCGCATTGATAGCCTGCATACTTTCTAGGGTTTGGCTAGCCACCTGACCAAGGCTTTCCCCATTGATAATGACCAAACCTTTTCTCACTTCTCGGATACGGTCAGTAATCCGCATCATAAAGCGACGAGTCAGTGTCATGAGATAGGCTTCTGGCGCTTTAGCCTTGATTTCTTCTTGAATCTCCGTGAAGGGAACCTCGATAAATTGTATATTTCCTCCGAACTTGGTCAATTTACGGGTTAAGTCCTGGGCTTTCTTGAGGGCACCTGGACTAGTGTAGGGAGGGCTCGCAAAGTGAACAGCCTCGATATCCACTCCACGTTTTAGAGCTAGATATCCAGCAACAGGAGAGTCAATCCCTCCTGACAACATGAGCATGCCTTTGCCAGAAGTTCCGACAGG
The DNA here is from genome assembly GCF_001811305.1 of Streptococcus sp. HMSC056C01. Classification (NCBI taxonomy): domain Bacteria; kingdom Bacillati; phylum Bacillota; class Bacilli; order Lactobacillales; family Streptococcaceae; genus Streptococcus; species Streptococcus sp. HMSC056C01. The sequence continues at coordinate 276,782 of NZ_KV804192.1, read as the reverse complement.
CAAACCACCTGCACCACGAATAGTTTCATATGAAAGGTAGGCTGCTTCTTCACGAATCTCCACCTGAAGGTTAATGTCAGGATTTTTCATTTGTGCCTGCACATTTGGAATAGCTTCAAATACTGCTCCACCAAGTGTCTGGTTGAGTTCCCGGCTATCTAGCTCAAAGTTGTGGTCGCTACGCTTACTTGAGATTTTAAAGGTCATACCTTCCTTGTAAATATTCTTCATAATCTCTTGGACAGCAGATTTCAGAACTTCTACAGATTTTTCAACCTTATAGACTGGAGAAAAGTTTTGAATCCCGAAAACTTGCTTGAGTGACTCTGCCACCGGTTCATAATCTGCCCCATTCAGATAAGCATGGGCACGATCGCGGTCTGCTGTCACTTTAACTTGAGGATAGATGGACAAAACGTCTGAGATATTATTACGTAGTTTATTGATGAAACGCATCCGATTTTTACCCTTGGTTGAAAGCTCTCCGTAGCGAATCATAATTTCTGAATACTGCATGAATGCTCCTATCTTACTTTTTTAGTTTGATTGTAGATTAATTTTAGTTTGGTCAAAAATTGCTCAACTTGACTCATGTCATTTTCTAGGTCTAGGCTGAGGCGTACTGCTGACTGGGCTTTATCCTTTTCAATCCCCATGGCAATCAGGGTTCCAGCAGGTTTCCCAGCCTTGGACGAGCAAGCTGATGTTGTAGAAATGAAAATATCATAGTCTTCAAAAGCATGAACGATAACTTCCCCACGAACTCCCTTAATTCCGAAGGTCAGAATATGAGGAGCAAAGTCTTCCTCACCTGAGAAAACAAAAATATCTGGATAGTCGAGAAGAGCTTGACGGATGACTTCCTTCATCTGACTCGTTTTGTTAGAAAACAATTCCAATCTTTCCATAGCTAGACGCAGTGCCTTGGCTGTTGCTGCAATTCCTGCTACATTCTCAGTTGTTGAACGATAGTCACGCTCTTGGCCACCACCAGTTAAAAGCGGTGTAATTTTCTTGCCAGACTTGATATAGACAAATCCAACACCACGAACTCCGTGGAATTTATGACTAGAGAAGGTCGCAAAATCCACTCGGTCAGTCAAATACTTTTCTGTCGGAATCTTAGCTAAAGCTTGAACCGCATCAACATGGAAGGAAATCGTTGGCTTATCAGCTAATAGTTCTGATATAGCTTCAATAGGCTGGATTGAGCCGATTTCATTGTTGACTGCCATAACAGAGACTAGCGTTGTATCAGGACGAAGTAGGTTTTCTAAAGCAGTTACATCTACAAATCCTTTTTCATTTACAGGTGCAAAATCCACTTCAAAACCTTGAGTCTTAAGCCAAAGAGCTGACTCCTTGACTGCTGGATGCTCAATAGCTGACACAATAATGTGTTTACCAAATTGCGCTTTTTCAAAAGCCACACCTTTGATAACCCAATTATCCCCTTCAGTCCCACCAGAGGTAAAGAAGATTTCTTCGCTTTTCTTGCCAATCAAATCTGCAATCTGCTGTCGAGAAGCTTCTAAAATTCTGCTAGATTGGTCTCCCAAACGATGGAGACTTGAAGGATTTCCAATAATTTTTGCAGACACTTGCATATAGGTTTCAAGTGCTTCTGGATAAGGCTTAGTCGTTGCCGAATTATCAAAGTAAATCATGGTTTCTCACGCTTTCTAAAATCACTCCTTCTATTGTATCACGAAACAGTTCAGGCGACAAGAAAGGCAATTCAGGTTCATTTAAGTTTTTTTTAAAGATTTTCGGTATAATGAATTTTAGTAAAGGAGAGATATTATGTCTAATTATCGTAGAACATCAAAACCTAAAACGGAACACATCAAAAAAGGATTTACTGTTTTTCAAAAAACGATTGCTACTATCGGTAGTATTCTGGGGCTGATTACTGCAAGTATCACCATCATGAATGCTATGAATAATAATAATAATAATAACAACAATAACTCTAAAAAAGAAACTACGACAACCCAGACAACAGTCATAAAAGAGATTCAAAAGGAATCCCCTCAAGAGAATACTACTCCAAACAAGGACAATACTTCTACAAAAGAAAACACACAAGAAGAAACAACAACTCAATCTAGTAGCAGTGCAGAAAGTAAGAAAGAAGATACTAGCAGTAAACAAGAACAACCGACTGTTCCTTCTTCTAGCACTCAAACAACAGATACAAAAACGTCTACTACCAATGGAGCTTCCTAAAAGAACTATCTAACAGCCAGTGATTGAATCGCTGGTTTTTTTATTGCTGTCTTCAGTATTAATCAGAAAAAGTTAATCTTTGCAACAGAAAAATGATCAGCCTTTAAACCAATCATTTTTTGAATATATTTTATACTAAATGAAAATCAAAGAGCAAACTAAGAAGCGAGCCGCAGGCTGTACTTGAGTACGGCAAGGCGAAGCTGACGTGGTTTGAATTTGATTTTCGAAGAGTATTAGCTAAAAACTAAAAATAGATAGTTTAAAATAGATACCAGTACTAGAACTCCGTTATTTAGCAAATGAACAGCTATGGAATCAAGGATATTCCCTCTACGAGCATAGGCTAAGTAAAATATCACTCCCAGTAAAAAATAAGTTACAAACTCTATCGGATAAAACATATGCAGATAGCCAAAAATCGCAGAACTTATTAGCAATTTCAACCACTTTTGATCATCTTTAAAAAAATAGTGGCTGAAGAATCCTCTAAATACTAATTCTTCCATGATTGGAGCAAATATACCAATTGCAAAATGAAAGGCGATGAAAAACAGAGGAAAAACTCGAGTGATCTGCTCACTTGTAGCCAGCAAGGCAGCATCGTTAGCAGATGTTGGATTTCCAGTAACCACTTGGATCAGGAGAGTACCTACAATCGCTACTAGTCGAGTAGCCACATAAAATAAAAGGGCTATTCCAAAATCCTTCCAGGTAAATTTGAGAGTCTTCTGCTGGTCTGGAATTTTCTTTTTATATTGTCGCCAAACAGCAACTAGCAAGAAAGTAGCAAGTACCAAATACCCAATACTAGTCGTCCACTTTAAGGATAGAGAACTAGAGTCTTCGAGAGCCAGCATTCTCATGGGAAATGTATTTACATTTATAATCAGTAAAATCATTCCTACAAATTTTAAACTATTTTTCAACTTTTGCAAACCACTACCTCTTCTTTCCTGAACTCCAGCATCTCCACTTACTAACGATGCTCATCTGTGTTTTCTTTCCTCTTTATAGATTTCTACTCCCTTGATCAGGGATAGTAAGACAAGGATAACCCCAATATCTAAATTGATCAAACTACCTCCATTAGCGAATAAATACAAACCCAAACAGGCTTGCGCTAAGGGATAGGCATATTTATTAAATTTCATAGATACTCCCCAAAGCTTTCTACAAATAAAGGAATGAATAGAATAACTTCTTAGTCTTGCTCACATAAGAGCATCAAATTTCAGATTTTCTTTTTTCTACTAACTATCTCTAAATCCAATTCAATAATACTCTTCTGATTAACTTGTAAGATCAGCTCTATTCTTTTAGGGTTGAACCAGACCACCGATCTACTAAATCATGTTTAGGAACAATCATAGTTTAGCATTTATTTCTAGGAATAGATTGCTCTTTCTTAAATTGTCATCAAAACATCCTAAATGGTAGTAATTGGTTTGCGGCTTAAGGACTTCAATGACCATCAGCTTCCTCACTTGAAGAAAAAGCGAACAAGACCAGATTCTGTTTATCAGAAAACTAGTTTTGTCCGCTTTTTATATTCGAGATTAGTCTCTTGATCCAATCTCTATGACTTATACTCTTCGAAAATCAAATTCAAACCGCGTCAA
>NZ_KV804192.1:248714-272831 GCF_001811305.1 Streptococcus sp. HMSC056C01 | reverse complement strand
CTAGTTTGCTCTTTGATTTTCATTGAGTATTAGATGCTTTTACATCATCTTATTCGTCGTCTTTTTTCTTTCCCATAGCAAACATACCAAGAAGTGCACCTACAACACCAACGGCTGCAAGGCCAGCATTTTCTTTAGTACCTGTCTCTGGGAGCTTGTATGGATGACTTGCAGGTGCTTGGTAGGTCTTATCTTGTGACATAGCAAGAGCTACAAGAGACTGCTCATCTGTGTATGCTGGAGTTTCACGTGTAGTTGGGGCTGAACCATTCACACTTCCAGTAAATTCTGGAACTTCGTGAGTAGTTCCTTCTGATCCATTTACGTGACCAGTGAACTCTGGGACTTCATGGACAGCTGCTTCGACACCATTCACCCCACCAGTATATTCTGGGACTTCGTGGACAGCTGCTTCAGTGCCATTTACACCACCTGTGAATTCTGGGACTTCTACTACTGGTGCTGGAAGCTTGTCTGCTTCTGCCGTAGCTTCAGTATACTCTGGAACTTCATGGATAGCCGCTTCGACACCATTCACGCCGCCTGTGAATTCTGGGACTTCTACTACTGGTGCTGCTTCTTCACCTGCTGTGCCAATAGCTTCAGTATATTCTGGAACTTCATGAACAGCTGCTTCAACACCATTTACGCCACCAGTAAATTCTGGGACTTCTACTACTGGTGCTGCTTCATCACCCTTGCTTGTAGTTAAAGCTGGTTTCTCTGGTTCTTCTGGAAGCTCTTGGTGGAAGGTCGTCATTTCGTAAAACTCAGGTTTGCCACCTTCCCAAACAACTTTGACATCTAACAATGGCGCTTTTTCTCTCACTGCAAATGTTTGGAAGCTTGAGGTAATTTCACCTAGTTCTGACCAAGCATCTGCTTTATCTTCTTTCAGAGTACGAGCAAGCACACGAGCTTTCACTCCTTGAGGAATACTTGAAACAAGTCGGATATGGTTTGCGTCTGTTGGTTCTGACAAGTGGTAGACAAGCTCACCTTGTTCTTTCTCAGCCTTGTAGCTTGTCAATACTTTGCCATCTACAAGGTTAGTGTAAAGGTTGCCTTGGCTTTCACCGCTGTTTCCTTCTACAGTTGGGTCATTGATTGGTTTCACGAATTCGCCATCATTGATCACCAACTCAGTGAATCCTACAAAACGAGCATCATAGTCTGCTGTAAATAGAACACGGAGATAGTTAGCTTTAACTGGGCTTGAAAGTTCACCCTCGATATAGCGATTTCCTGGCATCTTAGAATCATGTGTCCAGCCATCTGTCAAGGAGTCATCACGTGTTTCATTAGCAACACCGTCACCAACTGTCACAACATCCGTCCAAGTCTTGCCATCTTGACTGACTTGAATCTTACCATCACGGAGATAGTTTTGAGTGCCGTCTTGGATGTAAGCTCTAATCTTCTTAATATCACGTTCGCTACCAAGTTTCAAGGTAATATGACCGTCTTTACGAGCATAGTCTGAGAACTCTACAAAGTTATTGTAGACACCGTCAAACAACTGATCCAAGTTCTTGATCTTACGAACGTCGTTTCTACCGTATGTTTGGTGGATTCCCATTGATGTAGAATCAAGTGTGGTTGGCTGAACTTCTTTTGTCTGAACAAGTAGAGAAGTTGCTGTCACTGCTTGTTCTTGGTCAGTCTTATTAACCAAACGAACATAACGTACCAAGGACTTATCAGTCACTTGATCAGCTGGATACCATTCTTGGGCATTTGGAGAGTATTCCAAGTTGAGAGATGGATTTTCTGTACCAAGTGCTTGAATGCTTTCAGCTTGGTGTAGACGATCAAGTTTCATACCCAAGTAGCTATGAGCTGGAAGCTTAGTTCCGCTTGGAATTTGAAGGTCATAACGGCCTAGGCTGTCATAAACTGGAGTTGACTTCAAGCTCTCAACGTTTGTATCAGTCAATTCGCTATTGCCTGCACGTGTTTCAACTGAGAAGTCAGCGATACGCCACCATAGGTTGATGTTCTTAGTATTGCGAACACGAACGTAGCGAGCTGAAATTGGAGTTTCGATTTCTTTTGTTTGTTCGCCAGTCAAGCGATCCAACTCTTGCCATGAGCTACCATCTGCAGAATATTCAAGAACACCTTCTGCCAATTTATCTCCTGATCCTTGAACCAAACGAACCTTAGTCACAGGTTTGACTTCACCCAAGTCAAGTTGTACCCAACCATTGACTGGAGTTGTGTCTGTTCTATCAGCATTTGCAAGCATGGCTTCAGTATTATCACGTCCGTCTGTAATCTGACCAACTGTTGTGTTGTACTTGTACATAAGATTTGGACTGATAGTCACAGTGGCTGACTGTTTAGCACGAGTAACTTCTACAGGGCGGTTAACAGCAATTTCTCGTACAGCAAACCAAGTATTTCCACGATCTGAAGTCGCAATCATACGAACAGCTTTGGCGTTGATGTTGAGGTTTTCAAATTTAAGCAGTGGTTCATTACCAGTGTAGCTTGGTTCTGAAAGGGTTACCCACTCATCATTTTCATTGAGATACTCAACTTTAGCGTTGTTGAAGGTATCACGAGGATTTGCTTGAGTTCCCATTGCAAAGGTCAAGTTTTGAACTGAAACAGCCTTATTAAATTTCAAGCCAATGTAGTCACCAGTTTGAATGCTATTTGGTGACTTGATAAGGGCATGTGTTCCTAAATCTCCGTCAGTCACTTCAGCAAGTCCACCTTCGACACCTGTACGGTTTGTGATAAAGGTACTAATGACTTGGTCAGGATGCAAGGCTTTTTGAACTTCTGTTGCGAGGATTTCACGAAGTCCAAGCAAGAATGGACGGATATGTTGAACACCCAACTCAGCTCTTTCATCATGGTCTACATAATGGAAGGTATAAGTTTGAGACTGTTCATAAAGTTTTAATCCCTTATAGTAACTATCCCAAAGTTTTGCAGAATCGTTCTTTTCGATAGCTTCTGTACCATCAAGGAGAGCACTCAATGCGTCCATTTGGTCAATGGTATTATCCAACCAGTAGTGGATTTGAGCACGCATCTTTTCATCACCAGATGCTTTATAAAGTTGAGCTGCTGCTTTTAGTTTAGCAAATTCTGCACGCAAGCCTTCACGCTCTGCACCGACATCTTGACCAGCTTTCAACTTAGACATAAAGGCATCCAATTTCGGTGCAAGTTCAACAGACTCTTCCAACTTCACAACACGACCATCCATGTTTTGGTTGATCATGTGTTTACCAAGTTCACGGAAGGCAAGAGATGTTTCACTATCTGTAAACTTACCGTTTTCAACAAAGTTGAAGGCGATGTCATTCACTCTCTTAGCTTCTTCTTCTGATTTCCATTGTTTCCATGCATATTGGGCTGCTGAGAAGAGGGCAATCTTAGAAGGCTCAGATTGTTGCATTGGGTTCAACATGATACCTGAAAGGAGACTTGGATCTACATTTGGATGAAGGAATTTCTCACCGCCACCCAAAATCAAGTGTTGTTTAGAGTTATCTGTAACAGGCCAGTTTACCCATAGAGAAACTGGTCGGTAGGTCTTACCTCCTGCAGTCAGGTTATTCTTAAGGTTAGAGAGGAAGCTTTCAGACACTTCACCCCAAATCTTACCACCAGTAAGGGTCATAGAAGTTGAAGTTGGAAGGTTTTCATTTAGAGATTTCAACTCATCTTCACGTCCATTACCCCAATATTGACCTGGAACGAAGATCATTTCCTTACGAAGACCAACATAAGTTGCTTGTTTTTCAGTCAACCAGTCTGTCATGTCCTTCATCAAGCGGTTGTAGCTATTGTAGCCACCAACTGGACTTGGAGCGTCATCAGCTAGGATACCGAACTCACGAACACCGACATCCATCAATTGAGTGAATTTAGCTTTAATTGTTTCAAGGTCTTTTTGGTAGTCAGCATCGTTGCCAAAACGGATACGGTTGTTCATGAATGGGTGAATGGTCCAAACATAACGAGTCTTGTTTTGGTTTCCGACACGCGCCAATTCACGGATTTCTGCTAATTTTTCTTCTGGATAAAGTTCACGCCATTTCTTGTTGTGGTATGGATCATCTTTTGGTGCAAAGAAGTATTGAGTCAACTTCAAGTCACCACCATAACGCATCAACTCAGCACGATCAGCATTGCTCCAAGGGTTACCATAGTATCCTTCGATAAAGCCACGGTTCTTAATTTCAGCGAAGTCTTCAACTGTTACATTACGCAAGACTGGAGCTTCACTTTCATTAAGCATGTGTTTGAGAGTTGTCAAACCGTAGAAGACAGCATCTGTATCCTTACCGACGATAGAGATTGTATTGTTCTTGATTGACAAGGCATAGGCATCAATCTTATCAAAGAGTCCTTGAGAAATGCCAGACACTTCTTTTTCAGCCTGTGAATTTTGACCATGAACCCCAAGGTAAATGTTGGTAGCACCTGCCACTGCTGTTTGACTGCTTGTGTATGAGATTTGATGATCTTGTAGGACACTCTTCAAGCGATTACGAGTATAGATATCTAATTGATCACCCATGACAAGATTGACTTGTTTATGGAGTTTCGTAACACCTTCATCGTAAGTTACTTTTTGTGGTGTTGGGAAGACCTTGTACTCTTTCTTGAGATAATCCTGACTTTGGGCTGCTGCGGCAACTGCTTCGTCACTTGTAGGTTTCGTAGCTACAAAGCTATCAGCAAGTTCAGTTGTACCATCGCCCATTTCCTCAACTTTAGGTTTTTCTGGTGTCACAGGTTTTTCTGGAGTTTCAGGTTTTTCTGGTGTCACAGGTTTCTCTGGACTAACTGGCTCTTCCACCTTGTTAGTAGAAACTGGTTTCAGAAGTTGAATTTCTGCAGCACTACCAAATCCTGCAGCACCAGCTAGAACTTTAAATTCTACCTTATCGGTTTCAATGGCATCAAAGTTAACTGTTTTCTCTTTGGCATTGTTTTCCCAATTTCCTGAAGCAACTTTAACCATTTGACCATCTTTTTGAGCATAGATTTCATAAGATGTCACAACACCGTTGCCTCCACCTGGACGTGGAAGATAAGTCAAACCATTAACTGTTTCAGCTGCTTTCAAGTTCATTGCCACTGTAAATGGAGCCTGATGACCAGACCATTTTGAATGCCAGAAGGTATTTGGATCATTGTCAAAGGCTTTTTCGACTGGACCTTCTGCATTGGTTCCTGGTAATTCTTGACTTGTTGCAGAAACTGTAAAATGATCATTTGGAATCAAACGTGGGTTTACAAATGCTTCATTTGACAACTCAGCACTATGCAAGATTCCTTTGAAGCCACCAATTGTTTCAAGTGGTAAGACTAAGCTATTATGAGCCAAACGTGGATTAGCTGGATTTGCAATCCGTTCAACCTTTTCACCGTCCACATAAACTTCAGTCACTTGAGGTTTGGTTACGACAGAAATTTGATAACGTTTGTTCTTTTCAAGTTTCTTGTTAAATTGAATATGGAATTGTTCAAAAGTATAGGCAAGGTAGCCATCTTTGTCCGCAAGATAGAGTTGATTGTTTCCGCTTGTTGAGAAGGTTTGCTCGCCATCACCAGTCACTGTCACATCCAATTTCAAGACATGACTTGGTCCAGCATCACCAACTAGGCCTTCGATAGTGCTATCTTTTTCGAAATTCAAACCTGCTTCAGTCTTCTGTACTTTCTTAGCAAGATAATCTTTGACAGTCTCAGGATTAATCTTGAACAAGTCTTCTTCAGCTACGGTCTTATCTGGATTAGATTGAGGTGCATAAACACTTGCTGGTTGAACACGTTCTGCATAGGTCTTGGCTGCACGGTCTGAACCCCAAGTGCGTTCTGCAGTTGATTGCATACTCTTGAAGAAGCGTTTAAAGATATCATAAGAAGTGAGTCCAGTTTCATGGAGGTCAATATTATCATTCCATACTGCATGACCACCACCAAGGATATTTGGATTAGAGGCTTCTAAGCGTGGTCCTCCACCTGTTGAGAAGTCATTTGGTGTCCAGCGATTGTATTGTGTTTCATAGTTTGCATAATCTCCATATCCACCTTGACTATTGCTACCACTTGGAACACTATAGGTTGGAATATCTGTGATATTGATAATCTTAGCACCTTGAGCAATTGCAGCCGCTGGACGTTGCCAACCAATACTCCAGATATCAACTTCTACATCTTTCCAATCTACAGGTGTAGTTCCTTGTTTGGCACTGAGGGAACCCCAAATACGCGGTGTCAAACCTTTGCCTTTGATGTACTGGATCATATCGTTGACATAGCGACGATAGCTTTCTGGATTTCCATAATATTCATCTGTACCGATATGAAGTGTAGATACGCCATGGAGAGGTGCGTCTTCACCATCGAGCAATTTATCATAGACTGATTTGACAAAAGCAAGAGTTTCTTCGTACTTGTTATCCAAATCTAGCATAGCCACACGCTCTACATTATGTTTTCTCGCACTAAGCTGACCTTTATACATCAAGTCTGGACGAACTTTAACAAATGAAAGGGCGTGACCTGGTGTGTCAATTTCAGGAACAAGATTGATATGTAAAGCTTTGGCCAACTTGATGATTTCTTGCATTTCTTCCTTAGTGTAATGCTCGTCAGATGTTAATTTTTCACCATTTTTACCAACAACATCAGTCTCTACACGGAAGCCTGTCTTAGCTTTTTTGAGGACATAGTCTAGTTCTTCATCTTGAGAAAGATTTTTACCAGCCAAGTGATCTTTTAAGAAGATATAGTTATCATTCAAGTGCAACTGAAGATCGTTCATCTTGTAGTAAGCCATGTTGAGCATGATGTCTACAAGCGTATCATAAGGAATAAACTTACGACCTGTGTCTAGCATAAAGCCACGGTGGCTAAAGCTTGGGAAGTCACGGATTTCTCCGTTTTGCAAATCATTTTCGCCCATTTGTAGAAGAGTACGAGTTGCGTAAAAGGCTCCTGCGTTGGTTGCAGCTTCTACAGTAATAACACCATCTTTTACAGTGATACCATAGCCTTCTTTACCATAACCCTTATCTTCAACCTTTTTAAATTCAATCCGTTTTTGAGCTGTTTGATCACCTGTAGCGATTTCTAGCCCACGACTTTCAAGGTCAGTCTGATAGAATTTAGCTTCTTGACCAAATCCAGAATCGCCAACTGAAATCACAGTATCAGCTGTAATAGAAGTTTTTCCTTCAGTTCCATACCATTGTTGAACTGCTGGAGCAACTGCTGGTTTAGTGCCAACGCCTTCGTCTGCATGTAAGCCTTTAATAAGGACTTCAAATTCTTTTGTGAAGGTATGAGTATCCTTGACTTGTTGGACCATGACCTTAACAGTTTGATCTGTTAAGGGTTTATAGATTTTGTTATTTAGGTCAACAACACCCTGTTTGTTGCTACCAATCAAGCTGACTTGACCTGGTAATTTAGGCAAGATAAGAGATTTTCCATCTTCAGCAACAGCTAATTCTGTCACTTGGCGAATATCTGTTGGTTTGCTAGCGTCTGGAATGTTTGAGTAGGCACGAATTTCTTGAATCCCAACATTTTTCCAATTCATTGTACCAGCTTGATAGTCTGTAATTTCAAGTTTAAGGTATTTGGCTTGGATAGCTTCTTTCAAGTCAATTTTTTCATCAAGAAGAGGATTCCCTGTTCTTTGATAAGCCAACTTCCATTCTTTAACTCCTGAACCATTCACATCATCCTGGCCGGCGTAATAGAGGTTCCATGACTTGATATTAGGATCATTTTGTTCACCACGAACGCGGCGGTCCCAATCAATCTCAACATGCTTAATCACTGTTGTCTTTTCAAGAGTAAATTCGATTGTTGGTTTCTCAACGTTTTGGTCAGTAGCCCAACGAGTATCAGGTTTTCCGTCAATCGCCTTTTCTGCTGTGTATTGTGTGTTGGCTTCATGGTTTGATGCTGTAGCAGAAGCTTTTTCTAAATGATTGACATCTGGTGTATCTACTACATCTTTAGTCGCAGGACTTGCAGCTGGTTTCGCTTCAGAAGCTGCTTCCTCTTTTGGATTTGTAGCTGGTTTTGAAGCTACTTCTTCCTTAGGAGCAGGAGTTTCAGTTGGTTTTGGAGTAGTTGTTTCAGCTGCAGTTGCCCCAGTTTCTGACCCTGCAGGTTGTTCATCTACAGTTCCAGCACTTGCTTCTGCTTTTTCAATAGCTGCTGCTATATCTGCTGGCAGTTTATCCAGAGGCTGAGCCTGTGTTACCGTACCTTCTGTCTCTGCAGGTCCTTCTGTTTCAGCAGCTTGAACCATACCAGTTCCAAAGATACTGGCACCAATCATAACAGAAGCTGCGCCGATTGTAAATTTACGTATACTGTAATGACACCGTTTCTCAAAAAAATGTTTTCCCATTTTTTCCTATTTCCTTTCATACGCTCACAAGGAGTAAGCGCTATCATTCCCCTTTAGAAAAAGAGAGGACCTAGAGGGTCCTCTCTGGGTTTTCTTTTTCTCCACTACAGTGATTGTGGAGTTTTAAGCTCTCTTTTATTGAAAACTTTTTATTTTTTAATCTTCTTTTCTCTTTGCAAGAAATAGAGCAGACATTGCTAGACTGAGGCTGGCAAGGAAGAAGAGATGATCTGACTTGCTAGTACCAGTTTCTGGAAGTTTATCCTTCGCTTCTTGTTTAGCTGCTACTTCCTTCATTTCTGGTTTAGCAGTATCATCTGATTTCTGATCGAGTTTTTGTACTGCTGCATCCTGTGGTTTATGATCCAGTTTCTCTGTTGATGGAGTCTGTACTTGACTTCCAGGTTCCTCAGTTAATGGAGTTTGTGGTTTATGACCTGGTTCTCCTACTGATGGCGTTTGTGGTTTAGAAACTTGTTTATAAACTACTGCAAAATGTCCTAGCTGACTAGTTGTAAACTCAACTGTACCTTGACCATTTGTAAAGCTTACTGCCTCACCTGATGCAGTGTAGTATACTCCAGCTACTTCACTAGAAACTGGAAGTCGAACAAGCACTACACCCTTCGCTTGAACCTCATGCTTATCTTTATCAACTAAATGAAGAGCATAAGCATCAAATTTCACACCTTGTAGACTTTGGTCTGTTACTTTTTGAACTTTAAGATTAAGATCTGTAGCCAAATCTCTTGCTAGTCCTGCAACTACAACTCCTGTAGTCTTATCTGACAAGACACGAACACCTTCAGTTGGTTTTTCTACAGTAGGTGCGGCTTGATCACCTGCTGTTCCAATCGCACCTGTATACTCTGGTACTTCATGGACAGCGGCTTCAGCTCCATTTACACCTCCAGTAAATTCTGGTACTTCGTGGATAGCTACTTCATTTCCTGCGGTTCCCTCAACTTCATTGTATTCTGGAACTTCATGAACAGCGGCTTCAGCTGCATTCACACCTCCAGTAAACTCTGGTACTTCATGGATTGCGGCTTCAACACCATTTACACCACCTGTGAATTCTGGAAGGTCAACAACTGGCGCAGCTTCGTCACCCTTGCTTGAAGTTGGAGCTTCAGGTTTAGGTTCTGGAGTTGGTTCTGGATCTGGAGTTGGAGTAGGTGTTTGGTCTTTCAATTGGTCGAGATAATTTGCAAAGAATTCAAGCATTCTATTTGTTAAGAGATGATTATCTGTTGCAAATTTCATGCTGGCAACAACACTTGCTACTTCCTCTTGATTACTTTTATCAGTCAATTTTTGAGCTTTTGCCAAGGCTGCTTCATAGGCTGTAGTGTCAAGACCAGTTTCAGCAACCTGTGGACGAGCGAAGATCAATTCTGCAGCTGATTGATATTGGTTTTCTGTATCACCGTAGGTTCTTGTTCCAGTTAGAACAATCTTTTTAGCCTTGATAGTCTTACCAAAGTCAATATCTTTTGGTTTATTATTGTTAGCCCAATTGGTTGCATTGAAGGTATGTTCCTTACCTGTTTCATCAGTAACCACAAGAGTGACATCTCTCAAGTTACCATTTGATCCTGAACCACGTGGAACGTAACGGAAGCCAGTAATTTCAGTTGGTTCCTTCAAGACCATAGTTGCAGGTTTACCAACATCTCCTCCGCTCCATGATGTATGCCATAGGCTAGAAACGTTGCCATCAAAGGCATTTTCAAGACCTTCACCAGCCTGAGCAGGAGCTGTAAGACTTGCAAAGTCATCTGCTACAAGAGCTGTTTTCTTCATCACTAAAGCGTCTTTAAGAGCATTGACCTTAGCAATTTCAGACTTAGCTTCTTCTACACTGATATCATCATCTGCTTGACTGAGGTTGAAGACAGCTTCTTTCAAAGCATCCATTGTTTCTTTAGTGTAGTTAGTCATCGCAACAGTTGGAAGATAGTTCTTGACAGCATTTTCTGTCATCATCTTACCAGTCAAGACAATTTCTTCGATTTGAAGTCTGTCCATGATGAAGTCATTGTAGCCACGGAAGTTAGCATTACCACCTGAGTCTCCGCGAGTGTTGCTTGCATTGCCTGTAGAGTAGATACCTACCCATGTATCGCCAGTTTCCGCACCTGTTACTAGGAAGGTTGCACGTTTCGCTTTCTTAGAATCTGTCCAAGTATTTGGCAATTCATGCATTTCCAAATTACTTGCTTGTCCAGATTGGAATTCTCCCTTACCGACTACAAAGGCGTAAGTATTGTCAGATCCAGCTTCATAGTCAAATGTAATACGGTAGGTCTTGCCTGCTTCAAAGCGGAAGTTTTGTGGAATTGTTTGGTAAACCAAGTTACGACGACTTACAAGTCCATTTGTCTTGAGTGACCAATTTCCTTCGATAACGTCATCAACTTTCTTGCCATTCCAATCACGTTGTGTGTATGGTCCATGTTTTTCAGACAAGTGAGTACGGTTGTCTTCAACGCCTTCGATACCACCGATGACAAATGGGAAGATACCTTGTCCGACATTTTCAAAGTCTTGTTTGAAGACGCCTGTTGCAGTATCGTGACCGTCACCGTACATATTTGATTCATTTTCAAAGGTACGAATTTCATCGAAGTAAGTTGCTTCATCGCCTGCTTCACGACTCAAGGTCAAGGTTACATTTGATACATCTGAACCTGTTGTGAAGAAAGCATACATGTTTTGGAAATAACTTGTGTTATCAACTGTTGCATTGCTTCGACGAGTATTGTGAGCATAGGCTTTTACATAGTTGAGGGCGAGTGACTTGTTGGTGTAGTTGGTTACTTCTTTTTCACCAGTATTAACGGTAATACTTGCTTTAGCATTACTACGGTTGTCTACACCGACATAGACTGCATATTTAGTATTTGGCTTCAAGCCAGTCAATTTTTGAGTGAGACTAACTTTTTCTTTGTTGCCTTGGATGCGGAGCATTTGGTTTGCACCTTGAGACTTCACGATTTCAGCCTTAGAAGCATCTCCCGAAATCTTCCAATGATCCAAAGATTCACTGTTAAATCCTTGGTCATAGATATGCATTCCTTCACTCCATGACATTTCAGGATTTGTTTGTTTAGAACGATAGAGAACATATGGCTGATTTGCAGTGAGGTCAAGGGTAATCTTACCATCTTTCACGGCAACTTCTTTTTCCTCAGTTTTACCTTGGTCAGTTAGCTTATAAAGGTAAACCTTACCATTTGCCCAGTCGCTAGGAAGTGTCCAAGTTGTTGCACCTGCTTCAGTATTGAAGTAGTACATTTTTTCCTTGTCACTTTCAAGCTTATTACCATTTGCATCCCAGTTCCAAGGTGTCAAGTAGGCTGAACCATCTTGAATCACACGATCGTTAAGCGTAACAATTCGTTCACGATATTGTGGACTGTTGACATCATTAGATTTACGAGTTACAACAACCTTGTTATTTGCAGCATCGACCAACTCGACTTTCATTTCTGGAGTCCATTTATAGGTACTACCATTGTCAGTCATGGTTACTGGTTTGCCATCTTCCCATTTGCTTACTGTGAAGTGTTGGAAGTACTTAGTCATAACGTCATGAGCAAACAAGTTTGTTACATAACCGTTATAGTCACTTCGTCCTTGCCATCCTTCAAAGTCCTTCATGCTATAACCGCCTAGAAGTGGGTAGTCAGCTGCACCACCATAACTTCTGTAGTCACCAACCCAAGAATCTTTTTGGTGGTTACGGATAAAGCGAGTGATGGCACTGTTAATACCTTTATTTGTATAGCCACCGTAGGTCAAGTCAGCTGCCCAGTGTTGGAAGGTAGAATCATATTCACCACCATGGCCCCACTCAATAGCAAAGCGCCAACCTTGTTTGTTAATTTCTTTCGCAATAACGTGAGTTGCCCAGGCACCGTTGTCACCTGATTGACCGTTACCCCATACGTCGACGTAGATGAAGTCTAGACCTTCACCCAACTCTTTCTTCAACTCTTCCCAACGAGCTAGACGCCCATGAGCGAGGTCATAACCAGCATCAATGTTGATACCTTGGTCAAGCCAGTTCCAACCGTAGCTATAGCTACCATCTGCATTTTTACGAAGAATATCTTCATTAAAGTATTTAGACTCTGGATAAGTTTCTGAAGCGTTGACGTGGATACCGAGGTGGGCACCATATTTCTTAGCTTTCTCAATAAGAGTCTTAAAGTCTTCAACACCACCGATACGTTTACCGATGTCCGCATAGTTCAAGTGTCCAGAGTCATGTCCTTCACTTCCGTATCCCTTAAGCAGTACACCTTGGCCAAGACCATCGGTATGGAGGTTGATCTTCTTGATACCATCCAAGGTCATGAGGAATGGGTTTTGCGCTTGTGAACCAAAGTTCATAGCGATACGGTAAGCAGTAATGTCTTTAACTTTTTCCCAACCTTGAGGGTTGTTCATGATGCTACGGTAAGCAATCGCACCATCTTGCCAGTCAACCTTATGGTCAGCATTGGCATCTTCAGTGATGACAACTTTTGCACTTGGAAGTTCTTGAGTGTATGCTGGGAAGACAACTCCATTGTGCGCTTTTTCCCATTGCCATTCAGAGCTATGAATTTCCACGTAGTTAGCATTGCCAATCGTATTCTTATAAGCTGTCAAACGTGTCCAGTCGTAAGAACCACCACCGTAGCTATTTTGTGAGTTACTCCATACACCTGCTGCAAGTTTGTCTGTTGAAACAAATCCGTACATGTAGCCTTTGGCTAATTCTTTCATTGGATTTGTTACTTCGATATGGTCATCACCACTGACGTGAGTATTGTTTGACATGGTTGCCCCATCAAACTTAGCTCCCGCTTGGTCGCTTGAAACAGATACCAAGGCATTTCCTAGGAAGCTGATTGAAGAAAGTAATTTACGTTCGTCATCAATCTTTTGTCCTGGTGTAACTTGGTTATGGTTGACAATCTTAGTCACATCAAAGTGAAGTTGGTTGTCCACCACTTGCAAACGAACTGTCATATCTGCATTGATGAGGTTTTCCTCATCACGGAGTTTCATTTCATACTCGGCAGTCGTTGCATTGACCTTCTTATAGGTAACTTCAGGAGTCACAGCGTGTTTATTAATCACAACTTGATTAATCGGTTGCACTTGACCTGGAAGCTTGTTGCCATTGAGGACGTACTCTTTAATACGTGGGAAGGCTTGGTCGATGACTGCTTTCAATACTGTAGATTCGATAGTGTCGTATTTGACATTGCTATCATCTACTGTGTCGCCCTTTTCTTTTTCAGCGGCTTCTTGATCGTTTTTCACACCTTCTTGATCATCAGTTTTGACATTGACAATGGTACGTTCGCTGCTGTTATAGGTTCCAGCTTTAAGAACGATTTTCTTCTCATCTTTGAGTTTGTCATTAACTGCAGATGGCAAGGTAACTGTGTCAAAGAGTTTGACATCGTTGTTAGTTGCATTGAGCTGTCCATCTGATTTAAGGCTGATGGTCAAGTGGTTCTCAGAACCATTTACTGGAGCTGCAACACGTCCACCTTGGTACCAAAGTCCACTTCCATTTGACTTGTATTCCCAGAACCATCCACCTTGGTCGTAACCTACAAAAACATTGTTATCAGTGTCTTTGAATTTCATGAAGACACCGAAGCGAGATTTACCTGTTTCAGATTCTTCTTTAAAGGTCAAATCAACAGTGGCATTTCCATTAGCATCGACTGTCAAACCATCTTTTTCAAACAAGGCTGGTTTCTTACCATTGTCATTTTGAGCAGTTGAAGCTAGTTGGTTGTAACGAACTCCATTTTCTTCACGGATTGTTACTGTTCCCTGTTGGTCTTTATTTTCAACTGTTTTCCATTCTGGAGTAACTTCTTTTGATTCAGTCGGTTTATTCTCAGCTGGTTTATTCTCAGCTGGCTTGTTTTCAGCAGGTTTATTTTCTGCTGGCTTGTTCTCAGCCGGCTTGTTTTCAGCAGGTTTATTTTCTGCTGGTGTTTCTGCTTTTGGCTTATCTTCCTTAGGTTTATCCTCTTTTGGTTTTTCTTCCTTGTCCTCAACTTGTTTATCGAGAGCATCTAGACCAGCTGGTTTCGTTGTTTCAATACCCTTGATGTAGTTTTGAATCCACTCTAGCTGAGCAGGTGAGAAGAGAATACCTCCACTACGTTTACCAGATACACCATTTTGGTGAATACCAATCAATTTCCCATTTTCATCGAAAATACCGCCACCACTAGCACCTGGTTCACTTCCTTGATAGCTAATGCCACGAACACCTTCTCCGTGATTATTAATATCCTCAACAGTTGTATTCAAAATTGGATCAAGTTCTCCTTTTGGATATCCAAATACGTGAACCTTATCTCCTACCTTAGTTGTTGCAGGCTTGTCAGTCACTTCAACTGGTGCATTTGCAAGAGGTGTACGAAGCTTAACGATTGCCAAGTCATTTTTATATCCTTTGAGGAATCCTTCACGGTCCCAGTGTTTTACATCATTTTTACTGAATTTGACGTCTGGAGCGCCTTGGTAAGAAATTGTATAAACATCGTCATCACTTTCAACATTATCAGCTACCTTACGATTATTGCCATCTGGAACATCTTTGATAAAGTTATGAGAAACAGACAAAACGAGATTTTCCCCGATAACAATACCACTACCGAGCCCAGCAGAGCTTTTAATTTCGACAGTTGCACCGTAGTTTAATACCCCATTTTTTGTTTTAGCTACTTCTTCTGGAACTAAGCTTTTATCTTCTTTTTCTAGTTCTTCTTTTGAGGCAGTGCGGCCATTTTCTTCAGCCTTATCAAGTTTTCCACGTAGTTCTTCAGGAAGAGTATCTGAAGCTGCTGAGCTTGTTGCAGTTGCAGTTTCTTTTTCTTTTGCCAGCAATTCTTCTTCAGTCTTTGGTCCTTCAGTTACTTCAGGAGAACCTTGGTCTTCACCAGGTTTTGGTGCTTCAAAGTCATGCCCATCATCCTCTTTAGCATTGGCAAGAGCTGTCGCCAAATCAGCTGGCATGGTCGCTGTTGAACCTGTTTGTGCAGAATCTGCGAGAACAGTGCTAGTTCCAAAGAAAGCTGCACCAATCATAACAGAAGCAACCCCTAATGAAAATTTCCGAATACTATATTTGCAACGTTTTTCAAATAATCCTTTATCCATCGGTTTTTTGTTCCTTTCAGTTTACCAGGTAAGCGTTTGCATTTTATTTTTAAAAAATATCCTCCTCAATTTTTAAACACTACTGGATAAACATATAATTTTTTCTATACCAATTTAATATATCAAAAACAGTTTAAAAAATCAATAGTTTAATAGGTAAAACTAGTAAAAGTAAAATCCGATTATTAGGCAAGTCTGAAACGATTTTCAGATGGCCTTATTTCTAAAGAAATCGCTATAAAAAAGGAAACTTCATCGTAAAAGTTAGACCATTTTTGACTAACTTTTCAATAAAGTTTCCATGCATTTTTATACTATTTTTACGTTTTTTATTGTTGTAAAACCTTTCGTGGCTTCGTTCCTTCTGCTGGACCAATAACCCCAGCCATCTCTAATTCTTCCATCAAGCGAGTTGCTCGGTTAAAACCAACTGATAATCTACGTTGAATCATGGATGCGCTCGCTTTTTGAGTTTCAATGACCAGAGCCTTAGCTTCTTCAAATAGCGGATCTCCACCTTCATCTCCTGTGCCAGACTCACCTTCTGTCTCAGAAACCTCTCCGGGATCAAAGCTTTCATCATAATCGGCATCTGCTTGAGCCTTGATAAAGCTAACAATACGTTCCACATCATCATCCGAGATAAAGGAGCCTTGCAAGCGTACAGGGTGATTTTCATCGATTGGTTTGAAGAGCATATCCCCTCGACCAAGCAATTTCTCCGCGCCATTTTCATCCAAAATCGTACGTGAATCCGTTCCAGAAGATACAGCAAAGGCTACACGAGACGGTACATTGGCCTTAATCAAACCAGAAATAACATCCACCGACGGACGCTGGGTCGCGAGGATCATATGAATACCAGCTGCACGCGCCTTCTGTCCTAGACGGATAATGGCATCTTCTACTTCCTTGCTAGCCACCATCATGAGGTCAGCTAACTCATCAACAATCACGACAATTAAAGGTAGAGGTACTTGCTTGTATTCAGACTGGGCATTGAATTCCTCAACTTTAGCATTGAAACCAGCAATATTACGAACCCCAATTTTGGCAAAGAGTTCATAACGGTTTTCCATCTCATCTACGACTTTTTGAAGGGCCTTGCTGGCCTTACGAGGGTTAGTCACGACCGGAATCAAGAGGTGAGGAATATCATTATAGACTGACAACTCAACCATCTTCGGATCCACCATCATAAACTTGACTTGGTCTGGACGTGCCTTCATGAGAATACTTGCAATGATACCATTGACTGCAACAGATTTACCAGAACCTGTCGAACCAGCCACAAGTAAGTGAGGCATTTTAGCCAGGTCGAAACTGCGAGCTGTACCATTGACGGCTTTGCCAAGGGGAATTTCTAGCAGATTTTCAGGTTTAGTTTGCGATTGTTCCCAGAGTTCTCGGAAAGATACGGTCGCAATTTCAGAGTTAGGCACTTCAATCCCGACCAAGGATTTCCCTGGAATTGGAGCTTCGATACGGACATCTTTCGCAGCCAAGGCCAGAGCCAAGTCATCTGCTAGATTGGAAATGCGATTGACCCGCACACCAACAGCTGGCTTTACTTCGTACTTGGTAACTGATGGACCGATTTCAGCACGTTCAACCGTTACCTTGATACCGAAACTCGCAAAGGTTTCTTCCAAAATTTTGATATTTTCTCGAACGATTTTCTTTTCTTTTGACTGATCTTTTGGTTTATCGGGTGCAAAGAGTTGCAAGCTTGGAAGTTTGTATTCCAAGGCTTTTTTAGCAGAAAAATCTACCTCAACATCCTCATCATCTAAGAACTCAGCTTCCTCTGGAATATCAACTTCGCTAGGAACTTCATAGTCTGCTTGCGGGAGAATAATTTCAGGTTCTATCCATTCTTCCTCTGGAAGGGGTGGTAAATCATCAAAGTGAACAGGGGGAGCTTCTAAAATCTCGCCAGTTTCCATATCAACAGGAGGTATGTCCAACAAGGTTTGCTCTGCTTGTTCTTTTTCTAGTTTTTCCTGCTCCTCTGCTTCCTTACGCGCTTTTTCCTCTTCCCGTTTGATGAAGCGTTCTTGTTTCTTCAGCTCGCGTCGCTCCATCCAAAGCGAAAAACGTGCTCCAAGAAAATCAGCAACGTCATAGACAGACCAGGGACTGACTAGAAGAGCACCAATCAAGATTAAGATGGCTCCGATAAAGTAAGTACCAATATTTGAAAAGAGAAAAGCTACTGGAATGTAGAGAGCAACACCTAGCAGCCCTCCTCCAGCAAAGCTAGTCACACGAAAGCCTGTCAAATCTGTCAAAACTTGGGCTAAAGTTCCCTTAAAGACAGACTGCTCTAAGCCATATTTCCATACAAGATAAGCTTCAAAAATCAGCAATAAGCCTGA
This sequence comes from Streptococcus sp. HMSC056C01, assembly GCF_001811305.1. Lineage (NCBI taxonomy): Bacteria > Bacillati > Bacillota > Bacilli > Lactobacillales > Streptococcaceae > Streptococcus > Streptococcus sp. HMSC056C01. The sequence goes on along the minus strand of NZ_KV804192.1, from coordinate 254,861 downwards.
AAAAATGCAAAGAAAACCTGAGATCAGACCTTCTTGCTTCCGAATCCATTTGAAGAGAAAAAGATAGACTAGGACGACAAAAATGACCAGATAGGCCAGACTTCCTACTAATAGACGAATGAGATTATAGAGGGTGAGACCCACTGCTCCTAATCTCAGAGCAGCGAACATTAAGCAAAAAGCTATGACTAAGGAAATTAACATCCGTTGGATAGCTTGCTTTCTTTCTAATTCAGCTTTTGACGGTCTCCGTCTTGTTTTACTTGTATTTTTGTTTGCCATGCTTCTATTATACCATATTTCAGAAACATCTAGAACAATCAAAAAAATGACTGCCCACTTTCGTGTTCAGTCATTTGAATGTATTTGTAATTATTTTTCTAATGGTTTACGAAGGTAACCATAAACTACACCACTTACGATTGCTCCTACCAAGACAAAGACAAGGTAAAGAAGGGCATTTGTTGTAAGGGCGATAACGAAGATTCCTCCGTGAGGTGCCATAAGTTTGATACCTGCAAGACCAACAAGTCCACCTGCCACTGCTGAACCAAGGATAAAGCTTGGGATAGCACGAGCTGGATCAGCCGCACCAAATGGAATCGCTCCTTCAGTGATGAATGACAAGCCCATAACGATGTTAGTCAAACCTGAGTTGCGTTCTTCTTTTGTGAATTTATCTTTAAAGAGAAGAGTTGCGACAAAGATTGCAAGTGGTGGAACCATTCCTCCAGCCATAACCGCTGCCATGGCTACTGAACCACCTGTTGACACTGTTGCTGCAAGAGTACCAGTACCAAAGACATAAGCTGCTTTATTGACAGGTCCACCCATATCGACAGCCATCATTCCTCCAAGAACGATACCAAGAAGGACAGCTGAACCGCCTCCAAGACCGCCAAGGAAGTCGTTCATAGCAGTGTTGATTGCTGCCATTGGGATGTTAACAGCTAGCATGACAAATCCTGTCAAGACTGTTCCAAGAAGTGGCAAGAGAAGGATTGATTTAGCACCTTCAAGTGAACGTGGAACCTTCACGTATTTCTTAACCAAGAGCACCAAAGCACCAGCGATAAATCCACCAACAAGGGCTCCTAGGAAACCTGATGATACACCTGCAAGGGCTGAAGTTGCTTCACCACCTTGAGCGTAAGGGATTTTACCAAAGGCAAAACCTTCTTTGGCAATAGCTCCAGCAACGAAACCTGCTACCAAACCTGGTTTTTCAGCGATTGAGTAAGCAACATATCCTGCAAATACTGGAAGCATCAAACCAAAGGCTGCGCCTCCGATTTTCATGAACATAGAAGCGAGTTCATGGTAAGAACCAAGATTTCCAAGGCTATCATTCGGCACACCCATAGCACCATCAATCAAGAAGGCAAGGGCAATCATGATACCACCACCGATAACGAATGGCAACATTTGAGATACACCACTCATCAAGTGTTTGTAGAAGGCACCACCGATACTTTGTTTTTCATTAGATGCTGTTGTAGCTTTTGCTCCATTAGCAGCGTGATAAACTTCAGCATTCCCAGAAAGAGCCAAGTTGATTAACTCTTCTGTCTTGCGGATACCGTCAGCTACTGGACGATTTACCAATGGTTTACCATCGAAACGATCCATATCAACTGCTTTATCTGCAGCGATAATTACAGCTTTAGCCTTGCGGATATCTTCTGCTGTCAATTGGTTACCAACACCGCTGGCACCATTAGTTTCAACCTTGATACCAACACCCATTTCAGCAGCCACTTTTTGAAGAGCTTCTTGAGCCATATAAGTGTGGGCAATTCCTGTTGTACAAGCAGTTACAGCAACGATAAAGTCATCAGAACCATTTGCAGGTGTTTGAACTGGTTCCTCAGCTTTCTCTGAAGCTTGATCAAAGAGTTCAATAACTTGATCAGGTGATGTAACTTGACGAAGTTTGTCAGCAAAACCGTCTTTCATTAAGTATTGAGATAATTCTGCCAAGGCCGCCAAGTGAGTATCATTGGCACCTTCTGGAGCAGCAATCATAAAGAAGAGGTCAGTTGGTTGTCCATCTAAACTTTCATAGTCAACACCCTTGTTTGACTTAGCAAAGAGAACTGTTGCTTCTTTAACAGCAGCATTTTTGCTGTGTGGCATAGCGATACCATCACCCAAGCCTGTAGAAGTCAAAGCTTCACGCGCTAAGATTCCTTCTTTAAAAGTTTCAAAATCTGTCACGTATCCGTGTTCTACCAAGCTATGAATCATTTCTTCGATAGCTGCTGTTTTTTCAGTTGCTTGCAAATCAAGCAACATGACATCTTTTCTCAATAAATCCTGAATTTTCATCTTTTTTCTACCTCAACTTTTTCATAAGTTTCTTTAATAAATGCTGCAGTTGCCAAGTCATCAGAGAAGGTAGTTGCTGTTCCACAAGCCACACCCCATTTGAAGGCTTCTACTGCGTCTTTTGATTTTACAAACTCACCAGTAAATCCAGCAACCATTGAGTCACCAGCTCCCACTGAGTTTTTCACTGTTCCCTTGATTGGCTTAGCAAAGTAGGCTCCCTCGGATGTTACCAGAAGGGCACCATCACCAGCCATAGAGATGATAACATTTTGTGCACCTTTAGCCAGCAACTCTCGAGCGTATTTTTCAATCTCATCTAAGCTTTCGAGCTTCACTCCAAAGATAGCTCCAAGTTCATGATTATTTGGTTTGACCAAAAGTGGTTGATAATCCAAACTATCAATCAAAGTCTGACCTTCAAAATCACACACAACTTGTGCGCCCGTCTGACGGGTCAAGGCAATCAAATCCTTATAGATAACATTGCCTAAGTTTTTAGCACTCGATCCCGCAAATACAACTGTATCCTCTGCTGTTAGACTTGAAAGGATAGCTTTCAACTCCTCCAGTTGATCTGCTTCAACAGTAGGACCAGTCCCATTGATTTCGGTTTCTTGGTCTGCTTTGATTTTAACGTTGATACGCGTATCTTCTTCAACTTGCACAAATCGCGTTTCAATTTGTTCCTCAGCTAAAGTATCTGTGATAAATTTACCTGTAAAGCCTCCGATAAATCCAGTCGCTGTATTTGGAATGTCTAGACGTTTCAAGACGCGACTGACATTAATTCCCTTACCACCAGCAAACTTATCATCACTATCCATACGATTAACACTACCAACTTCTACTTTATCCAAACGGACAATGTAGTCAATAGATGGATTGAGCGTGACTGTATAAATCATACTTCTATTACCTCCGTTTTTTCTTTGATAGCTGGCAAGAGCTCATGACCCTTGCTAGTAATGACTATAGCTCGTTTTAGAGGGGCAACCTTAGCAAAACTAGACTGGCCAATCTTAGATGAATCTGCCAAGACATAGGTTTGTTTGGCATTTTCTAAGATAGCTCGCTTAACCGCTCCTTCTTCCATATCCGGAGTTGTATAATAACCTTCATCTACCCCGTTCATTCCGATAAAGGCACGATCAAAGTGCAGTTGATTAATCTGGTTAAGCGCTACTCCTCCGATACTGGCATCTGTTGTCATTTTAACACCACCACCGATAATCACCGTTGGGATTTGCTTATCCACTAATTGTACTGCATGGTGAATGGAGTTAGTCACAACAGTAATGTCTTTTCGCTCCAATTCCTTAATGAGAAAGGCTGTTGTACTTCCTGCATCCACAAAGATAACATCTTTTTCTTTGATGAGGGAAGCTGCTTTTTGCGCAATCAACTTTTTCTCTTGAAGGTTTTTGACAGATTTCTCTTGAATAGTTTCTTCTTCTTGCAAGGAGTGAGGCAACTCTGCTCCCCCGTGTACCCGACGAAGTTTATTTTCAGACTCCAATTCATCTAAATCACGTCTAACTGTTGATTCTGAAGTATCTAGCAAGCCTACTAATTTCTCTAGAGAAACGACTTTATGTTTGCCCAGCTCCTCTAAAATCAATTTTTTTCTCTCGGTTTTTAGCACTTACTCACCTCCTGTTAACGATTACAATAATCATTCTATCACAAAAAATAACAAAGTCAAGCACTTTTTGTCACTTTCTTTCACTTTCTATCATTTTGCCAATTGTTTGAATTTTATTTGCAAGATAATTCCCTTTATGATAAACTATTTTAGTAGGTATTGGAAGATTACTCAAGAGGCTTAAGAGGCCGTGTTGGAAACGCGGTAGGCGTGTGAAAGCGTGCGTGGGTTCGAATCCCATGTCTTCCGTTGCTATAGTGTAGCTGCATCTTGATGCAGCTTTTTATAATGGATTTTCGTCTATCAAAGATTTGAATTGCAAAAAATCACCCGAGAATTAACTCTCGGGTGATTTTTTTCTACTTCATGTTAAAAGATCTTAAAAAATATCAAATAGCAATTTCACATTGAGAACTGTTAAGATAATGGAAACAATATAACCAAGGATGGTATTCCATTTAGCATTGGTAAATTCGCCCATTAGTGACTTCTTAGAAGTTAGATAAATCAAGGGGAAGATTGAAAATGGAAGAGCGATAGAAAGAAAGACCTGTGAATAAACCAATAACTGATCCAAGGTTTTTTCTTGATGACCGAACAGAACCGCTACTATCATAACAGGTAGCAAGGCAAAGAGGCGTGTCGCCAAACGAATAAACCATTGTGGCAATCTCATATGCAAGAAACCTTCCATAACGATTTGTCCAGTCAAAGTACCCGTGATAGTCGAATTCTGACCACTGGCTAATAGGGCCAAGGCAAACAAGGTTGATAAGGTTGAGCTAGCTATAGCTCCCGCAATGGTTGAATCCTGTAAGGCATTATACATTTGAGAGAAAGCAGAAATCTCAGATGCATGTCCGAAAAAGAGAGCCGCCCCTAATATCAAAAGAAGGGAGTTAACCACAAAGGCCAAGGATAACTGGAGATTTGAATCCCAAGTCATAAAGCGCACGGCTTTTCGAACATCATTCTTGTCCTTGTGATTGACTTTCCGAGTCTGAGACAAGGAAGAATGCAAATAGAGGTTATGGGGCATAACAGTCGCACCCACAATCCCCAGCGCCAAAGTTAATTGACTTTCATGCCCAGGCATAGGACTTTCAAATAAAGTTGCATTTGGTAGATAACCTTCAACGATTCCTTGGAAGCTTGGATGTGACAAAGCTACTAGATAGGTAAAGATTGCTAGAATCGTTAAAATCAGCGTTGTCACGATAGCTTCAATCTTCTTAAAGCCAAATTTCATCAGAAGCAATAAGAGAAAAACATCCAACACGGTCAAGAGAATTGCTATCATAATCGGAATCTTAAAGAGAAGATTGAGAGCAATCGCTGAACCTAGAACTTCTGCCAGATCTGTCGCCATCAAGGCTAATTCTAAAATCACCCATAGACTATAACGAAGCCATTTAGGTGAATGATGAGCCGTTGCTTGAGCCAGGTCCATCTGGGTTACAATACCAAGCTTTCCTGCCATCTGCTGAAGTTGCATGGCAATGAGAGATGAAACCAAGATAACAAACAAGAGACTATACTTATAGGAAGCACCACCGACTACACTGGTAATCCAGTTTCCTGGATCCATATAACCAACTGCGACAAGAGCACCCGGACCTAAAAAGGCCTTTAAATTTTGCCAGAAATGATTGTTATTTGGAGTATCGATAGATTGATTAATCTCAGAGAGTGACACTTTTTTATGAGAAGACATAGATACTTACCTCTTTCTAAACCTACTTTTTCATTATTTTCTATTAGAGAAAAATAAGATTGACTTTAAACTATTAAAACAATGAAAACTATATGAAAAACATTTAGTTTTTTCATTATTTTTCTTAAGGCACCTTAATATTTTTCTTAAGGCACCTTAATTATAACACAAAAAATGAAAACTATATGAAAAACATTTAGTTTTTTCATTATTTTTCTTAAGGCACCTTAATTATAAAAAATATGATAAAAACTTAAGAAAATTCAACAAAATTTTAGGGAAAGTCAGAATAAGTCTACTCATTAACGATAATGATAAATCTATTGATAAACTTTGACATTTAATAGTGAACTGTAACTATTATTTCTAACTCGATTTCTCTATAAAAGAGTAAAAACCAGCGCCTTAAGACGCTGGACAAAAAGCTACTTATACTCAATGAAAATCAAAGAGCAAACTA
>NZ_KV804192.1:236306-248614 GCF_001811305.1 Streptococcus sp. HMSC056C01 | reverse complement strand
GACGCAGTTTGAATTTGATTTTCGAAGAGTATTAGATCATTTACCAAGAAACTAAATTGCTTCTGTAACGAAGCTACGGCTCTCAAGTACCTTAAGCATAGCGTCCGCTGTATCCAAAGCTGTAAAGAGAGGAACTCCGTGTTCAATAGCTGAACGGCGGATTTGTTCACCATCTTCATCAGCAGTTCGCTTGGTACCAACCGTGTTGATAATGGCTTGAATTTTCCCTTTACGAACATAGCTTGGGATATCGTGTTCATCATCACCGATCTTACCAACGAGTTGAGCCTTCAAGCCATGATTTGCAAAGAAAGCTACTGTTCCCTGAGTTGCAAGGATTCCGTAGCCAATATTTTGGAAACGACGAGCCAAATCCAAAGCTTCTTCCTTGGCATCGTCAGCGATAGTAAAGACAACATTCCCAAAGGTTGGCAAGTGAAGGTATGAAGCTTCAAAAGCCTTGTAGAGCGCTTTTTCTAGAGTCGTATCAGAACCCATAACTTCCCCTGTTGACTTCATTTCAGGACCGAGCAAGCTGTCTACTTTCGCGAGCTTAGTGAAGGAGAAGACAGGCGCCTTGATATGAACACGACTGCTTTCTGGGTAAAGTCCATCTTGGTAACCAAGTTCTTCAAGACTTTGACCAAGAATCAACTTAGTTGCAACCTGAGCCATCGGGATATTGGTTACTTTTGATAGGAATGGAACTGTACGGCTGGCACGTGGATTGACTTCAATAACGTAGACTTTTTCATCTTTGATGACAAACTGAATGTTCATCATACCAAGACAGTTAAGGCCGATTGCAAGACGTTTAGTGTAATCTGCGATCGTTTCTTGAACCTTTTGAGACAAGGTTTGTGGAGGATAAACAGCCATGGAGTCACCTGAGTGGACACCAGCACGTTCGATATGTTCCATAATACCTGGGATGAGGACATTTCGTCCGTCTGAGATGGCATCAACTTCACATTCTTGTCCAACGATATAAGAGTCGACAAGAACTGGATGGTCTGGACTTGCTTTAACGGCTGTACGCATGTAAGAACGAAGGTCTTCTTCGTTTTCTACAATTTCCATGGCACGTCCACCCAAGACATAAGAAGGACGAACGAGGACTGGGAAACCAATCTTACGAGCTGCAAGCACTGCTTCTTCTTCGTTTGTTGCAGTCTGTCCAGGAGGTTGTGGAATATCCAAGTCTTTGAGGGCTTGCTCAAAGAGGTCACGGTCTTCGGCACGGTCTAGGTCAGCAACCTGCGTACCAAGGATAGTTACACCAGCTTTTGCCAATGGTTCAGCAAGGTTGATAGCTGTTTGTCCACCAAATTGAACGATAACACCTTTTGGTTGCTCTAAGTCGATAACATTCATGACATCTTCAAATGTCAATGGCTCAAAGTAAAGTTTATCCGATACAGAGAAGTCGGTTGAAACGGTCTCTGGGTTTGAGTTCATGATGATGGCTTCGTAGCCAGCAGCTTGAATCGCCTTAACAGAGTGAACTGTTGCGTAGTCAAACTCAACCCCTTGACCAATACGGATTGGACCTGAACCTAGGACTAGTACAGATTCCTTTTTAGACTTGATGGATTCATTTTCCCAACCATAAGTTGAATAGAAATATGGAGTTTCTGATTCAAATTCTGCCGCACAAGTATCAACCATCTTGTAATCTGGGACAATCTTGTTTTCTAAACGAAGTTGGCGAACTTGATCAGCTGTAGTATTCCAGAGTTCAGCGATTTTACGATCTGAGAAACCATTCAATTTTGCTGTTTTTAGGACTGCTACATCTTGTGGATGTGCGCCCAATTCTTGCTCAATTTCAAAGATATGCAAGAGTTTATCCAGATAAAAGATATCGATTTTTGTAAGCTCAGCGATTTCCTCTGGTGTATAACCACGACGAATAGCTTCTGATACGTAAAAGAGACGGTCATCTTGAGCCTTAACAACCTTTTCAATCAAGGCATCATCTGAAACATCTGCAAGTTCAGGCATTTCATTGTGGTGAACCCCAATTTCAAGTGAGCGACAAGCTTTCAGAAGTGACTCCTCGATGTTACGACCAATGGCCATAACTTCTCCAGTTGCCTTCATCTGAGTACCAAGACGGCGTTCACCCTTTTCAAACTTGTCAAATGGGAAGCGCGGAATTTTGGCAACTACGTAGTCAAGGGCTGGCTCAAACATTGCATAAGTTGAACCTGTAACTGGGTTAATAACTTCATCCAAGGTCAACCCTACCGCAATCTTGGCAGCCAATTTGGCGATTGGGTAACCTGTTGCCTTAGAGGCAAGAGCTGAAGAACGAGATACACGAGGATTTACTTCGATGACATAGTACTTAAAGCTATGTGGATCAAGTGCTAGCTGAACATTACATCCACCTTCAATCTTGAGGGCACGAATAATGCTCAAGCTGGCATCACGAAGCATTTGATTTTCATAATCTGACATGGTTTGCGCTGGGGCAAATACGATGGAATCCCCTGTATGAATCCCGACTGGGTCAAAGTTTTCCATGTTACATACAACAAGGGCATTGTCAGCCGAGTCACGCATGACTTCGTATTCGATTTCCTTAAAACCAGCAATCGAACGCTCAATCAAACATTGAGTAACAGGTGATAGCTTCAACCCATTTTCAGCGATTTCACGCAATTCTTCCTCGTTGGCACACATACCACCACCAGTACCACCTAGGGTAAAGGCTGGACGGACAATCACTGGGTAGCCAATTGTCGCTGCAAAGGCAACGGCTTCTTCCACAGTGTTAACAATTTCAGATTCTGGAATCGGTTGATTCAATTCTTCCATCAATTGTTTAAAGAGATCGCGGTCTTCAGCTTGGTCGATGGCAGACAATTTAGTCCCGAGAAGTTCTACTCCCAATTCATCAAGAATGCCATTTTTAGACAATTCCATGGCCATGTTAAGCCCTGTTTGCCCACCAAGTGTTGGAAGCAAGGCATCTGGACGTTCTTTACGGAGAATACGAGTCACAAACTCAAGTGTAATCGGTTCGATATAAACCTTGTCTGCAATTTCCTTATCAGTCATGATAGTTGCAGGGTTTGAGTTTACTAAGACAACCTCATACCCTTCCTCTTTCAAAGACAAGCAAGCCTGAGTCCCAGCATAGTCAAACTCAGCAGCCTGACCAATAATAATCGGACCAGAACCAATCACCATAATTTTTTGAATATCAGTACGTTTAGGCATTTATAAGATATTAAGGGCGTCAAGCGGACAAAGATAAAATAGGAGTTATGACGAAGAACTGTCAGTTCTAGGAATAACTATCTTTTTAGCACCGTCCGTAGCCCGTATTCAGTTCAGCAAATACGGCTCACCCTTCTCCTTTCTATTCGTCGCCTCACAGGGCGACATTAAATAAGATATTAAGGACGATTAGAAAGCGATTGAATTTTAGGAAACCAAGGAAGGATTGACAATCCGAGTTGGGTTCTCTAAATTCTGAGCTTTCCGTCCGTGTTCAATTCCATAAATTCTCCGACGATTTCACACTCGTCTTTAGTTTGTTTGTTTGAAGGCTTCCATCATCTCGATGAACTCGTCAAATAGATAACTTGCATCGTGCGGACCTGGTGCAGCATCTGGGTGGAATTGCACGGAGAAACCTGGTTGGTATCTGTGACGTACACCTTCAACTGACTTGTCATTGATTTCTTCATGAGTAATCATCAAATGGTCTGGAAAATCTTCACGGCTCACTGCATATCCATGGTTTTGACTCGTGAAGTCCACGCGCCCTGTCGCAATTTCGCGTACAGCGTGGTTAAATCCACGGTGACCAAACTTCATCTTATAGGTCTTGGCACCATTTGCCATTGCAAAGAGCTGGTGCCCCATACAAATACCAAAGATTGGAATTTTCCCGAGAATACCACGAATCATTTCGAGTGCTTCTGGTACATCTTCTGGATTTCCCGGTCCATTTGACAACATAACTCCGTCTGGATTTAGGTGGAGGATTTCCTCTGCTGTTGTAGTATAAGGAACGACCGTTACATTACAATCTCTCTTAGACAACTCTCTTAAGATTGAATGCTTAAGACCAAAGTCTACAAGTACCACGCTCAAACCTACTCCTGGAGCTGGGTAAGCAGTTTTTGTAGAAACCTGTTTGATATTGTCAATTGGTAGAACAGTTGCTTGTAGCTGATCTGTGATGTGATCGATACTATCTCCCACATGTGTCAGAGTCGCTCTCATAGTCCCATGTTTGCGAATGATTTTTGTCAAAGCACGTGTATCAATACCTGAAATACCAGGGATTTTCTTAGACTTCAAAAATTCATCCAGTGTCATCTGGTTGCGCCAGTTGCTGGCTCTACGAGCTTCTTCAAATACTACTACACCTTTACAGGTTGGACTGATAGACTCGTAGTCATCACGGTTAATCCCATAATTTCCAACCAAGGGATAGGTAAAGGTTAGGATTTGTCCATTGTAAGACTGATCTGTAATGGATTCTTGGTAGCCAGTCATCCCGGTATTAAAGACAATTTCACCAGTTACATCGATGTCAGCCCCAAAGGCTTTTCCTTCAAAAATTGTTCCATCTTCTAAAACTAGAAGTCGTTTAGTCATAAATTCACCTCTCGTGGATGCTCACAGGCATCTTTTAACGTTTTGTGTCTTATTTTGCGTTTCTGTAAGTCAATACAGATTCTAAAATTGCCATTCTGACAAAGACACCATTGGTCATTTGTTGAACAATACGTGATTTTGGTGCTTCGACCAAGTGATCAGCAATTTCAACATCGCGATTTACAGGAGCAGGATGCATCAGAATAGCTTTATCTTTCAAGCGATCATAGCGTTCTTGAGTCAAACCATGCTGGGCATGATAGCCTTCTTTTGAAAAGACTGTTCCACTTTCATGACGCTCATGCTGAACACGGAGAAACATCATCACATCAACTTGGTCAATGATTTCATCAATGCTTACAAACTGTCCATAGTCTGCAAACTCTTGACTTCTCCATTCCTCAGGCCCAGCAAAGTAGAGTTCTGCTCCTAAGCGTTTTAAGATTTGCATATTGGATTTGGCCACACGCGAATGGTCAAGGTCACCAGCAATGGCTACCTTGAGTCCTTCAAAGTGTCCAAATTCTTCATAAATCGTCATTAAATCAAGCAAGCTCTGGCTTGGGTGTTGCCCCGAACCATCGCCACCATTGATAATCGAAGTCGTAATCGTCGGACTATCGATCAACTCTCTGTAGTAATCTACCTCTGGATGTCGGATGACACAGGCATCTACTCCCAAGGCTGACAAGGTCAAAATTGTATCGTAGAGTGTTTCACCCTTGTTGACTGAACTTGTTTTCACATCGAAGTCCAGTAGCTGAAGGCCCAGTTTAATCTCTGCTACTTCAAAAGATTTGTGGGTACGAGTCGAACTCTCAAAGAAGAGATTAGAGACGATGTGTTGGTCTTCATAAGAAGCCTTTGCTCCATTTTTAAATTCGATCCCGCGTTTAATCAATTTCATGACTTGTTCTACAGTAAGGTCTTCCATTGAGACTACATGTTGAATGGCTTGTTGATTTTCTGACATGTCTAACTCCTTTGGCTATCTAAGCTTCTTCGGTAATAAGAACACGATCTTGTCCATCTAGTTCAGTCATCTCTACGATGATTTCTTCTGAACGACTGGTTGGGATATTTTTCCCTACATAGTCTGGACGAATCGGTAATTCTCTATGCCCGCGGTCAACCAGTACCGCAAGACTCACGCGCGCTGGGCGACCATGTCCGACAATGTTATCGATAGCAGCTCGGATTGTACGACCTGTATAAAGTACGTCATCCACCAAAATGACTTCGCGATCTGTCACATCAACAGAAATTAACGAAGTATCTTCACCACTTTTGACATCGTCACGGTAAGGTTTTGTGTCTAATTCTACAACAGGAACAGAAATGTTTTCCAATTGTTCCAAGCGCTCTTGGATACGGTGAGCAATGAAGACACCACGTGTTTTTATCCCAGCCAATACAATCTTGTTTAAATCTTTATTGCGCTCGATAATCTCGTAGGTAATCCGAGTAATCGCTCGCTTGACGGTTAATTCGTCTACAACTTCTTTTGTCTTCATGACAAACCTCCAAAAAGAAAAGTCTCCTTTTTCAAGGAGACTTGAGAATGTATAACTAAGCGAGCCTTACTGTAAACAGTATAGACTTACCCTTCTACTTAATCGAGCTCCTTGCCTGCCTCACGGGACAGGATTAAAGGAATATTTTATTGTCCTTACTATATCACAAAGCCCAGTTCAAAGCAAGTAAAAACATTCAATGTTTGACCTTATAATGAACTAAAATCATACAATTGTGGATAGTGTTCGCATTCTGGATTTTTCGGATGACAGATAGCACGACCAAAGTAAATCATGGCCTGATGGGCTGCCAACCATTCTTCTGGTGGCAATACATCCATGACACGTTTTTCGACCTCAAGGGGTGTAGCTGATTTTTTAACAATATCGTGGTGTTTACAGATTCGCTCTACGTGAGTATCAACTGCAAAGGCCGGAATACCGAAGCCTACGCTCAAAACTACGTTGGCTGTTTTACGACCAACTCCTGCCAAACTCTCTAATTCTTCTCTAGTCCGAGGGACTTGACCATCAAAATCATCCAGTAGTTGCTGGGCACACTTCTTAAGGAACTTAGCTTTATTTCGATAAAGGCCAAGACGAGAAATATACGAGGCAATCTCACTCTCACTTGCATCTGCCATAGCTTGCGGGGTTGGAAAGGCCACAAAAAGTCCAGGTGTAGCCTTGTTGACTGCCGCATCTGTCGTCTGAGCAGACAGCATAACAGCAACCAGAAGTTCAAAATGATTGCGAAAGTCTAGACTTGGTTTTGCATCTGGAAAAAGAGCGATGATTTCCTCAATAACATGACGGGCACGTTTCTTGGATAAAACCATCTATTCGTCTCCGTCAAACAGTCCTTGCAAACCTGCAAAAGGACTATTTTCTTCTTTTTTGACTGCCTGTTGAGCTTGATACTCTTCCTCAGACATAATTTGCCAGTCATTTCCAGAAACAAATCCCTGACCAGCTTCTTCCTCAGCTGTTAAGACCTTGATTGGAATATTGAGCAAGATATTGTCTGAAACGCTTTCAGCTAGATCAATTTCTCCATTTTCGATAGGCAAGACCAAGTCATCATCTAGAACTTCTTGGTCCAGTTGATTGGCTGCACCTTCCATAAAGACTTCTGTCACTGGATAAGACTCTTTCAATTCTACCGGTTCCATGCTACGACTAGAAGCTAAAACGATTGTATAAGACAATTGATAGTCTAGGAAAAACATAAGGTCTTCGTACTGAACTTTTCCAATAGCGACAATATCTTTTACATCTAAAATTTCTTGATTACGGGCACGCAAGTCAGCTGCTAAGTCTAAAGTTTGCTCAAAGTGCAAGCCTTCAGGCAACTTACGAATTTCTTGAATATTTAATTTCATACTTCCTCCATAAAGATTTACTATCTTGATTATACCATGAAAAAAGTTCAAACAAGGTATCTAAACATTTTAAATATTTTTCACTATTTTTTGATATATTTACTATGACATTTTTTGTTTTTGGTGCTATACTATAGACATCAATACATGAGCAAAGGAGGACGCTCATATGGAAGACAAAGAACTAATCTTAGAAGCTTATCAACTCATTTCCGAGTTAAATAAAGCTTACCAAACTTGCAAACAAGGATTGCCTGATGATCTGCGCTTGCAGCAAAATATTGACGAGCTACTCAGACAACTTAAAAAGACAGAGAAACTAGATAACTCTATCTTAATTGATCTTGAGAAATTTTACCAATGTACCAGTCTCTTGATTGGACTTGGCACACTTAAGCTGAATGAGCAAACTCGCACTGCTTGGCGAAACTATGATAAGTTTCACTACGATCAAGTCAAACACGTTTTGACACTCTATGGACCTGTTTTTGGTTTCTAGAAAGACTTGAATTTCACATTTCTTTTGACAAAGTGTTCCAAAAGGTATAAAATAAACATAATAATTTTCGGAGGTAAGGGAGACATGAACAACTAAGTCTATCAAATATAGAACCTTTATTTAGTAGATCTTGTTTTTGTCTCTTTTTGTGTGCTCTTTTATGCTCTTTCTTCTGGCATTTTATACTCAATGAAAATCAAAGAGCAAACTAAGAAGCGAGCCGCAGGCTGTACTTGAGTACGGCAAGGCGAAGCTGACGTGGTTTGAATTTGATTTTCGAAGAGTATTAAAAGAGTTTTTTTGACATAGACTTTGGGCTCTACTAGGTAAAGTAGAGCTTTTTGTTATGCAATATAGACATTCTAGAAAGGGCATTAATATGATAAAAATTAACCATCTAACTATCACTCAAAACAAAGATTTACGAGACCTTATTTCCGATTTAAATATGACTATCCAAGACGGAGAAAAGGTCGCTATTATTGGTGAAGAAGGAAATGGCAAATCAACCTTACTTCGAACTTTAATGGGAGAAAGATTAGCTGATTTCACTATCAGGGGAGAAATCCAGTCTGACCTTCAGTCCCTGGCCTACATTCCTCAACATCTCCCTGAAGAACTGAAGAAAAAATCTCTACAGGACTACTTCTTTTTAGAATCTACTGATTTGGACTACAGCATTCTCTATCGCTTGGCTGAGGAATTGCATTTTGATAGCGACCGTTTTGCTAGCAACCAAGAAATTGGGAATCTCTCGGGGGGAGAAGCTTTGAAAATTCAGCTCATCCATGAGTTAGCAAAACCTTTTGAGATTCTATTTTTAGATGAACCTTCAAATGACCTAGACCTTGAGACGGTTGATTGGCTAAAAGGTCAGATTCAAAAGACCAGGCAAACTGTTATTTTCATTTCCCATGATGAAGACTTCCTCTCTCAAACGACAGATACTATTGTCCACTTGCGACTGGTCAAGCATCGGAAAGAAGCCGAAACGCTAGTCGAGCATTTAGACTATGATCGCTATAGCGAGCAGAGAAAGGCTAATTTTGCCAGACAAAGCCAGCAAGCTGCTAACGATCAGAGAGCCTATGACAAAACCATGGAAAAACATCGCCGAGTTAAGCAAAATGTAGAAAATGCACTTCGAGCTACCAAAGACAGTACTGCAGGTCGCCTATTGGCTAAAAAGATGAAAAATGTTCTCTCTCAAGAAAAACGCTACGAAAAAGCAGCTCAGTCCATGACCCAAAAGCCACTTGAAGAGGAACAAATCCAACTCTTCTTTTCAGATATAGAGCCATTAGCTGCTTCAAAAGTCTTGGTTCGACTGGAAAAGGAAAATTTGTCCATTGGTGAGCGTGTTTTGGCTCAGGAGTTACAACTAACTGTCCGTGGTCAAGAAAAAATCGGCATTATCGGTCCCAATGGCGTTGGCAAATCCACTCTGTTAGCCAAGTTGCAGCAAGTACTAAGCGACAAAAGAGAGATTTCGCTTGGATTTATGCCACAAGATTACCAAGAAACATTGAATTTGGATCTATCTCCAGTAGAATTTCTTAGCCAAACTGGACACAAAGAGGAATTACAGAAAATCCAATCTCACTTAGCTAGTCTCAACTTCAGCTATCCAGAGATGCATCACCATATCCGCTCCTTATCTGGTGGTCAACAAGGTAAACTCCTTCTTTTGAATTTAGTTCTGCGAAAACCAAACTTTCTCCTTCTGGATGAACCCACACGAAATTTTTCTCCAACTTCTCAACCAGAAATCAGAAAACTCTTTGCCAATTATCCCGGTGGTCTGGTTACTGTTTCGCATGATCGACGTTTCTTAAAAGAAGTCTGTACGAATATCTATCGTTTGACAGAACATGGTTTGGAAGTCGTTGATTTACAAGATTTATAAATGTAGAAAATCTCAAAAATCCAGAGGAAAATCTCTGGATTCTTTTACATATGTTGTAAACGCTCAATCCGTTCTGAGATTGGCGGATGAGTATAGAAGAGTTTTTGCAAACCACCTCGCTTTTGAGGATCATTGATGTAAAGTGCACTGCTAGCATCATCTACATGACGGCTCATTGGTTTACTATTGTCCAACTTACGCAGAGCATTGATCATCCCTTGAGGATTACGAGTCAATTCCACGCTTGAAGCATCTGCTAAAAATTCTCGCTGACGAGAGATGGCTAGTTGTACCAAAGTTGCTGCTAGGGGAGCCAAAACAATTGCTAGGAGAGAAACAACTAGCATAATAATTTCAAGTCCACCACTATCACGGTCATCACTTCTACGACCACGGCCTGCACCACCCCACCACATCATGCGTCCAGCCATACTTGATAAAAGCGTAATCGCACTAGCAAGGGCAACCGCGATAGTAGAAATACGAATATCATAGTTACGAATGTGACTGACTTCATGGCCTATAACCGCTTCTAACTCTTCACGATTCATAACCGCTAAGAGTCCTGAAGTTGCTGCTACAGCTGCATTTTGAGGATTTGAACCCGTAGCAAAGGCATTCAAGCTGGCATCATCGATGATGAAAACACGTGGCATGGGGATTTGCGCAACCATAGCCATATCTTCCACAACATGATAGAGGGTTGGTGCGGTCTGCTCATTCACCTCACGCGCACCATTCATGCTCATGACTATCTCTGTTGATTGAAAAATCATGGACAAGGCATAGATAAAGCCGATAATCAGAGCGATAACTAAGCCACCAAGACCAGACCGCATAAAGAGGTAACCAACTGCATATCCAACCAAAGCCAAAAGTAAAAAGAATACTAATAGTAAAATCCAAGTTCTTCGCTTATTACTCGCGATTTGATCATACAGCATCCTAGTCACCTAAACCACTAAAATCAACCTTTGGTACTGCCTTTTCTTCTTCAGGAGTCTGAAGGAAATCAGCCACTTTAAAACCAAAAAGTCCAGCAACTAGGTTACTTGGGAAAGTCTCCAATTTAACATTATAGTTGCTAACAACACTATTATAAAGTTGGCGAGAGTAAGAAATTTTATTTTCAGTATTGGTCAGCTCTTCTTGCAATTGTGCAAAGTTGCCACTCGCTTTTAGATCTGGATAATTTTCTGCAACGGCAAAAATGCCTGAAACCTGGCGTGTAAGAGCATCACTAGCCTTCATAGCTTCTGCTGGTGAAGTTGCTGCGGCTACTTGATTACGAAGTTCTGCAACTTTTTCAAGCGTTGAACCTTCATACTTTGCATATCCCTTCACGGTCTCAATCAAGTTTGGCAAGAGATCGTTACGACGTTTCAACTGAACATCAATCTGACTCCATGCCTCCTTAGTTTGAATACGATTTTTAACTAAACCGTTATAACTAACAATTACGAAAATAACAATAAGAGCAAGAACTCCAAGAATAATCCAAGTCATCATATAATTCCTTTCTTCTTTTAGATTAGTACCAGTATATCAAATTTCCATCTTTTTGTGGTAAAATAAGATGATACTAAAGAAGGAAACTACTATGAAACCAGAAACATTTTATCAACTGCTAGCTGAACAAAATATCCATCTTTCTGACCAGCAAAAAGTTCAATTTGAGCGTTATTTTGAACTCTTGGTTGAATGGAATGAAAAAATCAACCTGACTGCTATTACAGAAAAAGAAGAAGTCTATCTCAAACACTTCTATGATTCCATCGCTCCTATTATACAGGGATTGATTGAAAACCAGCCTATTAAACTCTTAGATATCGGTGCTGGAGCAGGATTTCCTAGCCTTCCTATGAAGATCCTCTATCCTCATCTAGATGTAACCATTATTGACTCTCTCAATAAACGAATCAACTTTCTGAATCTATTAGCCCAAGAACTAGGTTTAGAAAATGTTCACTTCTATCATGGACGTGCCGAAGACTTCGCCCAAGATAAGAACTTCCGTGCTCAGTTTGATATCGTTACAGCTCGTGCAGTTGCCCGTATGCAGGTCTTGTCCGAGTTGACTATTCCCTACTTAAAAGTTGGTGGAAAATTGCTTGCACTAAAGGCTAGCAATGCACCTGAGGAATTAACTGAAGCTAAAAATGCCCTCAATCTTCTCTTTAGTAAGGTTGAAGAAAACCTCAGTTACACTCTTCCTAACGGAGACCCTCGCTACATTACTATTGTTGAGAAGAAAAAGGAAACTCCAAACAAATATCCACGTAAGGCTGGCATGCCTAACAAACGTCCACTTTAGAAAGATTAAAAAATCTGCAAACTCACACCTCGCTTTCTTATTTCAAGGCTCAGGAAAAAATGATTTACAAAAT
>NZ_KV804192.1:222796-236206 GCF_001811305.1 Streptococcus sp. HMSC056C01 | reverse complement strand
TCAAGGCTCAGGAAAAAATGATTTACAAAATCATACCTCGCTCTCTCATTTCAAGGCTCGGAAAAAAATGATTTACAAAATCATACCTCGCTTTCCCATTTCAAGGCTCAGGAAAAAATGATTTACAAAATCATTTTTTTCTGCTATACTATCCTAAGCAAAGGTTTTTAATGTCATCCCGTGAGGTGACGAAGGCGCAGATCTATATAAAACTCTTTAAAACTTGATATAGGAGTCTTGTTTTAGAGAGGTCTTACTCTGGGAGCCTATTGCTATAAAATAATGGGCTCTTTTTTGATGCCCAAAAGTGAGGTTAATATGAAACAGGAATCAACTGTTGATTTGCTTTTAGACGTTGACCAACGTCCTTCAGCTGGAAAGGGAATTCTTCTTAGCTTCCAGCACGTATTCGCCATGTTTGGTGCAACCATCTTGGTACCTTTGATCTTGGGAATGCCTGTATCGGTTGCCCTTTTTGCATCAGGTGTAGGAACACTCATTTACATGATCTCTACTGGCTTTAAAGTTCCAGTTTATCTGGGTTCTTCTTTTGCCTTTATCACAGCTATGTCACTTGCCATGAAAGAAATGGGTGGTGATGTATCTGCTGCTCAGACAGGGGTTATCCTGACTGGTCTTGTTTATGTACTTGTTGCTGCAAGTGTTCGCTTTGCAGGTACAAAATGGATCGACAAACTCTTACCTCCAATCATTATCGGTCCTATGATCATTGTTATCGGTCTTGGACTTGCTAGTTCAGCTGTTACCAACGCTGGTCTTGTAGCTGACGGAAACTGGAAAAACGCTCTTGTAGCCGTTGTTACTTTCTTGATTGCTGCCTTTATCAATACAAAAGGAAAAGGCTTCCTACGAATCATCCCATTCCTTTTTGCCATTATCGGTGGTTACCTCTTTGCCCTAGCACTTGGATTGGTTGACTTCACTCCTGTTCTTGAAGCTAACTGGTTTGAAATCCCTGGTTTCTACCTACCATTCAATACAGGTGGTGCCTTCAAACAATACGACCTATACTTCGGTCCTGAAACAATTGCCATCCTACCAATCGCAATCGTAACCATTTCTGAACATATCGGAGACCACACCGTTCTAGGTCAAATCTGTGGACGCCAATTCTTGAAAGAACCAGGTCTTCACCGTACCCTTCTTGGTGATGGTATTGCAACATCTGTTTCTGCCTTCCTCGGTGGACCAGCAAATACAACCTACGGTGAAAATACAGGGGTTATCGGAATGACTCGTATCGCTTCTGTCTCAGTTATCCGTAACGCTGCCTTTATCGCAATTGCCCTTAGCTTCCTTGGTAAATTTACTGCTTTGATTTCAACAATTCCAAACTCTGTACTTGGTGGTATGTCTATCCTTCTTTACGGGGTTATCGCAAGTAACGGTTTGAAAGTCTTGATCAAAGAACGTGTTGACTTCGGTCAGATGCGCAACCTTATCATCGCAAGTGCTATGTTGGTGCTTGGACTTGGTGGTGCTATCCTTAAACTTGGACCAGTTACCCTTTCAGGTACTGCCCTATCAGCTATGACAGGTATCATCCTAAACTTGATCTTGCCATACGAAAACAAAGACTAATCCATATAGAATCAACGAGAGGTCGGGACCAAAAATCCCGACCTCGTTTTTATGAACAAGAAGCCTTTGATACAGTGACTCATTGGACTGTTGTCAAAAAGTTTGATTTCTTAATTTCCCCAAGCAATCAAAAGATACAAGAGACTGGAACCAAACATATCAGCAAGAGCATGCATGAGAAAAAATGGCAGTAAATTCTTGACTACATATTTGTACAAGAAATAATAAAAGAGACCATAAACAAGCCCAATAACCAAGGCCCAAAGTAATCCTTGATAGGTATGGAAAGAAATCCGTATAATTACCGAGTAGACTAGAGCTAACCACTTGTGCTTTTCTTTTACTGAAGTCAGTAAGCCTAGGAAGAAAAATTCTTCATAAAAACCATTTAGTAAAGCATAGCAAATCGCCATCGGCGTTAAAGCCATGAATTTTCGAATGATTTCCATAGGGTCTATAAAAGGGATCAACTGAGGATTAAAATAATTATACTCACCGCTAAGAGTTGTAATGATATCACCAAAGATACCAACTACAGCAAAGATAAGGGGTACCCAAATTAAAACAGACCAGCTCCAATGTATAGGAAGCTGTTTAAAATCATAATTTCGAATCACAAGATATAGGAAGGTAATCCCTAACATCATCAATTGAAAATTGAAATTACTAGAATAAGCTGCCCCATCACTTGCTAGATTTGTCGTAGTTTCTGCGACGCTAGTAAGAGTTGAGGGCTATAAACTCTCCATAAATTGTTGAGTAGAACGAATGATAAACTCTCCAAACATTAAAACAGTGATGATGAGGATATCGAACCATTTTAAGTATCTTAAAGGTTTTGATGGATGAATACTTTGTAGCAAATTCATATTTCTTCCTTATCTTTAAATGTATGAATTGATTATAACCATTCATTCTTAAAGTTATATGAATCAACTTGCTAGAAGATTAAAAAAACAGCCTTATCAAAGACTGTTTTAATCCATTAAACAGAATGTTGCTTCTTTTCAAGCATTAAATCCTTCAATGAAATGATAGTCACAGCTAGTAAAATCATTGCCATACCAAGAAAATCTACAGGATAAAAGATATCCCCCATAATCATGAAGGCAAAAAATACTGCCGAGATAGGCTCAATCGAAGCCAAAAGGCTAGACTTGACTGGTCCTATCATACTAGCTCCCTTGAGGAAGGCTGTATAGGCAAAGACCGTTCCAATCAGAATGATACCAGCAAAAGCTAGAAAGATATCAAAAGATATGGGAATACTGGCCCCGATAAGCCCCGTAAAAGGTACTGCTAGTATACCTGAGATGGTCATTCCAACACCAATAACCAAAATGCTCCCCCATTTTTGAATCAATTTTATGGGTAAAATGATATAAAGAGCATAGGTTAGGGCCGAGAACAAACCCCAAAATAGACCAGCTGGAGTCATCGAGAGTTGATCCAATTGCCCATGGGTTGCAATGAGAAAGGTCCCACCTATAGCTAAAAACATAGAGATGATTTCTGAAAGCGTCGGAGCCACCTTATCCTTGATACAAGTGTAAGCAAGGATTCCAACTGGACAGACATACTGGAGGACTGTCGCTGTCCCAGCATTTGTCTCCTGAATAGCTGAAAGATAAGCTAATTGATTTAGAAAAAGACCAAATAAAGAAAATAGCAAGAGAGAAAACAGGCTTGATTTATCTTTTAGAAAAGCTATGAATTGCTCCTTAGATTTGATATAGGACAAAAGAACCAAAAGGAGTCCTGCAATAATCAAACGGATATTGGTTAAAACAAGAGCAGAAATTCCATGAGCCATCAAGTATTGACCGCTAGTCCCTGATAGGCCCCAGGCAATACCTGCAATCACTGTAAAAATAGTTCCTTTTAACGCTTTAGACATGAGCCCTCCCTAGTCTGCTTCACGAATCAAGTCCATGACCTGATTACGATCCAATATCCACTGAGCACGCTCATCTTTCTCATAGGTTCGGTTAGATAAAAAGATTGCCGCCTCTTGTTTCTGTCGATTCCACATGATAAAAGTTCCAGTATAACCTGTATGGTCCAACCAATCACCTTCAAGATTCCAGGCCAATGAGCGTTCTTTATCACTCAGATCCGAAAAATTCTGACTCAATCCTTCAGCAAAATCATCTTGCAAATAATGCTCTAAGAAGATTTTTAAATCATGAACTGTTGAAAACAAGCCTGCACTACCTGCATGTTTTCCAAGCAAACGAGCCTTGGGATCATGGACCACTCCTGCTTTCTGTCCACGGACCGTTGGAACAGCACAGTTAACTGAACCAAACTGAGTTTCCTTCATCTTCCATGGATTCAACACTTGCTCTTGTAAAATCTGATCCAAGTCCTTTTCAAAATAAGATTCTAAAAGAAAACCTAGTAAGAGAAAGTGCACATCTGAGTATAGAAAGGCTCTCTTCTCTCGGCGATTCAGATGAAACATAGCTTCTCTTAACTGATCTGCTGAAAGCTGATCTCTATTAGGAATAAAAGGATCTAAATCCGTTGCATGCGTTAGGAGTTGTCGAATGGTGATGACTGGGTAATCCACTTCTGGAAGATAGTCTCTTATGGAGTTATCTAACTCAATCTTGCCTTCCTTCCACAAAAAGGTTAAGACCGTTCCTACTCCAACGACCTTGCTCACACTTGCCAAATCATAGACCAAGCCCTCACGAGTCTGCTCACCAGTTTCTGGATTTGCTTCTCCTAGATACCAGTCAGACCAAACGCCATCCTGATAATACGCAAAAGAGGCACCAGGATAAATCCCCGCCTCAATTTGTTGCTTTATTTTTTGAATGATTTTTTGTTTCATACTGCTTCAAACCACAATTCAATATTGTTGGTATCCTTAGTTAGGAAAAACTTCTCAGATTTTGGAATAAAGTAACCAGCTTCTTCAAATCTTTGACGCAATACAGGCAAATCCAAATTCTCTACTTGAAATTTCAACATAGACAAGTCCCAAGTTACATTATTTTCAACCAGTAAATCGCTCCCTTGAGATTGATTAAAAGCTAGTCGGTTTTCGATTTCTTCTTTATCAAGTAGGCTTGATGTCTTATCTGGTAAGTTAATTTCCACCGAGATTTCAAAGGCTGTCAAATATCTCAGTTTCTCATCTTTTGAAAAAGTGACTTCTTCCTCAACTTTTTTCAAATCCTTGATATCATCTTCGGCATGAATAAGAATACAATCCCCTTCTGGAGAAAGAACCTCAAAAGCATATCCCTTATTTCCTTTATAGAGTTGAGGGATTTCTTCCATTCTAGCTAGTAGTGCTTCAATCTCAGATGGCTTCTCTACCTTTACAAGTAATCTAGCTAATTTTTTAATCCCTTCAACCTTACGGCTCCTCATACTTGGTGACTCTTCTAAAACTAACTTTTCAATACCTGATTGGTCTCCTAGTGATAAGAATGCTGACTCTTCAAGCAAGGGTTTCATCCCCAAAGTCTCAATATAAAACAACTCATTTAAATTTCTATTATTTACCTTTAGCGTCGGGATCATACGCTTTATTTGATTTACAATCATAAATTCCTCCAACACTTTTTATTTTAAAGGATTTTATCTTTTTTTACAAGTTATTCAATAAAAAACTTTAACTATATTAACTCTTTAAATTAAATTCCCCCTTCTGTTTGTAGAAGGGGGCTTGATTGTTTTTACTAAAATAGCTTATTTAGTCTTTCCAAGATAGTGTTGCTTGCAGACCGTAATGATCACTAACTTGTGGACTGTTTTTACCATCAAAGACCACGTGAAGTTTTTCTACCTGCACATCCTTTGTTGTAAAGATATAATCGATTCGAAGAGGTTCGCTATTTCCCTTCCAACCATCAATTTCAGGCGGAACAGTGTAACTACCACTTCTTTCTTTTGCAACTTCAAATGCATCTTGTAAGTTTAGTGGACTAGCTAAAATAGCTTGGTAGCCCTCTTGACCTGCAGGATTATTAAAATCACCTGCTAGCAAGAGTGGCTTGTTCAATTCTTTCAGAACTGCTTCAAAGCGCGCCCATTCCTCTTGGAAGCCTTTATCCCACCAAGAGAGATGGACACTGGCAACTGCAAGTTCTTTACCTTCAACTACTGTCTCTGCTAGAGCAACTCGACGAGTGTGGTAATCTGTCGGATCATCTACATCTGAAACCAAAATTTCACGCGCTTCAATTGGTGTTTTAGATAGGATTGCAACACCTTCATGGTAACGATCATAACCGATATGGTTGTAGGCCCAAGTCCAATAATAGTTTTGACCTTGCTCAGCTAAGTGTTCTACCAAGAGACGAACATAGTGATCTTGATGAATCGGCTCAGCAGATGGTAATGGCTGATAAAGTGCACCAGCTTCTACTTGCGCTGAAGTAATTTCCTGGTTAATTTCTTGAAAACAAATCAAATCATAACTGTTTTCAAGTATATCTTGAAGTAAAAGTTGAAACTTTTGTTCAGGATCTTTTTCCATCCAACTATGGGTATTGAGTGTTAAAAACTTCATGCTTTTCTCCTATTAAACAAGAGGTTGGAAACAGCTTCCAACCTCCTAAATATTACAATTCTACTTTTGCAACTGCTGTTTTAGCAGCAAGAGAACCTGTTTTTTCTAATTTAACTGATTTGATCGCATCACCATTTGTGAAGACAACTACAGTTGTAGTTTCACGACCAGCTTCACGGATAGCACCCAAGTCAGCTGTGACAAGAAGATCACCAGCAGCAACCTGTTGTCCTTCAGTAACACGAACTGTAAATGGTTTTCCTTCAAGACTTACTGTGTCCAAACCAATGTGAACAAGTACTTCAAGGCCTGCTTCAGTCACAAGACCAAGAGCGTGTTTAGTTGGGAAGATACTTGATACAGTACCTGATACTGGAGATACAATGTTTCCGTTTGATGGTTCTACTGCAAATCCATCACCCATCATTTTTTGTGCGAATACAGGATCCTTAACTTGATCCAATTCAATCACTTGACCGTCAGCAACTGAGTATACTTCTTCAGTCACACCTTTGTATACAACAGCATCTTGTTGAGCTGCTGCCATTTGACTTGGAAGAGTTTCAGGAATCACTTCACCTGAGTCAAGAAGGTCTTGGATATCTGATTTCAAAACGTCAGCTTTAGGTCCGTAGATAGCTTGGACACCTTGTCCTTTCATGACAAGTCCCATAGCTCCTTCAGCTTTCCATTGTTCCTCTGTTCCAACTTTTTCAGCGTCTTTTACAGTAACACGAAGGCGAGTCATACATGCGTCCACATCAACGATGTTAGCACGTCCACCAAGAAGGTTAATGATGTTAACAGCTTGAGAAGCTTCTGCAACTTTTGACTCACCAGAAGCAGCAGATTCTGATGAACCTTCAGCAGTTTCGTAGTTTCCGTTACGTCCTGGAGTAGCATAGTTGAATTTTTGAATCATGAAGTTGGCGATAAAGTACATGATAACTGCAAATAGTGCTGTTACCCAGATAAAGTTAATGATATCCATACCAAGACCAGCATTGATAGCTAGTGGAGTACGAGTCAAGAATTCAATTGAACCGAATGAGTGCACACGAAGGTGAACAATATCAGCCATAGCAAAGGCAGCACCTTGAACAACAGCGTAGACAAGGTAAAGAGGTGTTGCAACGAACATGAACATATATTCAATTGGCTCAGTAACACCAGTCAAGAAAGTTGCAAGAGCTGTCGCAATCATCATACCTTTGTATTGGTGTTTCTTGTCTGCTTCAACATTACGGTAAATAGCAGCAGCCACACCCATCAAAATACCGAATGAACCAATCATTTGTCCAACTTTGAAACGAGCTGGATGAACTGTATCTAGCAATGTTTGGTATTGACTAGCATCAGTACCTTTAAGGTTTACAAGGTCTGTTACCCATGCAAGCCAAAGTGGATCTTGTCCAAATACTTGAGTGCCTTTTGCTGCACCAGTTAAAATATCGTAAGTACCACCAAGAGCTGTATAGTTCATTGGGATAGTCAACATATGGTGAAGACCAAATGGCAAGAGCAAGCGTTCCAAAGTACCATACAAGAATGGTGCAAGAACTGGTGCTGTTTCTTGTGAATTAGCAATCCAGATACCGAAGTTGTTGATACCTGTTTGAACAACTGGCCAGAAAGCTGAAAGAAGAATTGCAGCGATTGCTGAACGAAGAATAACTACAAACGGTACAAAACGTTTCCCGTTAAAGAATGAAAGTGCATCAGGAAGTTTACGGAAATTATAGTATTTGTTAAAAGCAGTCGCTCCAACAAAACCTGAGATAATCCCTACAAATACCCCCATGTTAAGGGCTGGTGCTTCAAGTACGCTAATGAAATAATCAGCAACCTTGATAGAGTTACCAAAGAGTGTTGATACCATAGCGTTAGGATCTTTCAACATATCACTGCTTACACTAAAGATGGTACCAGTGATACGGTTGATTAGGATAAAGGCAAGACCAGCAGCAAAAGCACCACCAGCGCGTTCTTTAGCCCAGCTTCCTCCAATAGCTAGGGCAAACAAAATATGAAGGTTACCGATAACTCCCCAACCGATTTGCTCAAGGAT
This sequence comes from Streptococcus sp. HMSC056C01, assembly GCF_001811305.1. Lineage (NCBI taxonomy): Bacteria > Bacillati > Bacillota > Bacilli > Lactobacillales > Streptococcaceae > Streptococcus > Streptococcus sp. HMSC056C01. Next base: position 228,008 of record NZ_KV804192.1, on the reverse strand, counting down.
TCCTCCTGTAATCACTAGAGGGGCAAGGTTTGGGTCAATCATTGCAAGCGACTTACCGATTGAGATCATCAATCCAGCCGCTGGCATAACAGCGATAACCACCATTAGAGCCTTACCGAATTTCTGCCAAAATTCGAAAGACAAGACATTTTTGAATGTATCTTTCATCATTCAAATCTCCTTTTATATTTATTAGGCAAACGTTTTACGAAAACGTTTGCACTTGTTTGTGACTTAATTATACCACTTTTTATTTTTTTGTAAAGGCTTTTTAAAAAATTTTTTTCTGTCCAATCATTTCAATATCTCTCACTTATTTGCTGACTTTGAGTTTGCGGGTCTTTTCTGATATAATATTAGCTATGAAATCCTATAATACCTTGAATGATTACTATCGAAATTTATTTGGAGAAAAGACTTTTAAAGTTCCTATTGATGCTGGCTTTGATTGTCCCAATCGCGATGGAACTGTAGCACATGGAGGTTGTACTTTTTGTACGGTTTCTGGTTCTGGAGATGCAATCGTTGCTCCTGATGCTCCTATTCGCGAGCAATTCTATAAGGAAATTGACTTTATGCACCGTAAGTGGCCAGATGTTAAAAAGTATTTGGTTTACTTCCAAAATTTTACCAATACACATGAAAAGCTAGAAGTGATTCGCGAACGCTATGAACAAGCTATCAACGAACCAGGTGTAGTTGGCATCAATATTGGGACTCGACCTGACTGTCTTCCTGATGAGACTATCGAATACTTGGCAGAATTATCAGAGCGAATGCATGTTACTGTAGAACTAGGTTTACAAACTACCTATGAAGAAACTTCTGAATTGATTAACCGTGCCCACTCCTATGAACTCTACGTGGATACGGTCAAACGACTTCGGAAGTATCCGAAGATCGAGATTGTTGCCCATTTGATCAATGGTTTGCCCGGTGAAACTCATGAAATGATGGTGGAAAACGTTCGGCGTTGTGTAAGGGACAATGATATCCAAGGGATTAAGCTTCACCTACTTCACCTCATGACCAACACTCGAATGCAACGCGACTATCATGAAGGTCGTTTGCAGCTCATGAGTCAGGATGAATATGTCAAGGTCATCTGTGACCAACTAGAAATTATTCCCAAGCATATTGTCATCCATCGGATTACGGGTGATGCGCCTAGGGATATGTTGATTGGTCCTATGTGGAGTCTCAATAAATGGGAAGTTCTAAATAGCATTGAGGCTGAAATGAGACGACGCGGTAGCGTCCAAGGATGCAAGGCTGTAAAACAGGAGTTTATGAATGAAAAGACCACTTGAAATGGCGCATGATTTTCTTGCCCAAGTCATCACCCAAGAGGATATTGTCGTTGATGCGACCATGGGAAATGGCCACGATACCTTTTTTCTTGCCAAGTTGGCTAAACAAGTCTACGCTTTTGATATACAGGAACAAGCTCTAGAAAAGACTAGCCAACGTCTACAAGAAGCTGGTTTGACCAATGCAGAATTAATCCTACAAGGTCATGAAACCGTGGATCAGTTTGTAACTGAGGTGAAAGCTGCCATCTTTAATCTAGGTTATCTTCCTTCAGCTGATAAAAGCATTATCACCCAACCTCAAACAACTATTGAAGCACTGGATAAACTTTGCCAAATGCTTGTTAAAGGTGGACGAATAGCCATCATGATTTATTACGGGCATGAAGGCGGAGATATCGAACGGGATGCAGTCATGGATTTTGTCAGTCACTTACCACAACAAGAATATACTGCTACGATCTATCGCACTCTCAACCAAATCAACAATCCACCGTTTTTAGTCATGATTGAAAAATTAGAAAGGTATCGCCATGGATAAACAATACCTACGAGATAAAATAGAAGGTCTTCGACAAAAATTCGTTGAATCAACCCAACATGAACGAGCAGTTGGTATGTTAGATGAAGTTCATATGAGTAAGAAGATGTTGAAAATCAAGAAAAAAATGATTTCACTTGAAATGGAGCGTTGTCAGAAGAAAATCGAGCATAAGGACTGCTCGAAGATTGATCAAAAAATCCAAGAACAAAAGGAACTTTTTGAAGCTTGTCGCAAACAAAAATAAGGAGGTAGAAGATGGATTTACTTTTTTATCTCTTAGTATTTTTACTAGTTCTTATTGTTTCTAGCACGACCAATAAACTTCTTCCCTTTTTACCCATGCCCCTGATTCAAATTTTGTTAGGGATTGGAATTGGACTTTGTTTACCCAACAACCAATATCATTTAGATACTGAGTTATTCCTAGCTTTAGTCATTGGCCCGCTACTATTCCGAGAGGCTCAAGAAGCAGACATTACTTCTATCCTAAAACACTGGCGGATTGTCCTCTTTTTGATTTTTCCAGTTATCTTTATCTCAGCTCTGAGCATGGGAGGAGTCGCCCATGTCCTTTGGGCGAGCCTTCCATTGGCCGCCTGCGTAGCAGTTGGTGCTGCTTTAGGTCCTACTGACCTAGTCGCCTTCGCATCTCTTTCTCAACGTTTTTCCTTTCCGAAACGGGTTTCTAATATCCTAAAGGGGGAAGGTCTTCTGAATGATGCTTCTGGACTAGTAGCCTTTCGTATGGCTCTCATCGCTTGGACAACAGGAACATTTTCGCTCACCCAAGCTGGAACCTCATTAGCCATTTCCATCGTTGGAGGATTTGCAGTCGGCTTTATAACAGCCCTAATCAATCGCTTCCTCCATACTTTTCTACTCAGTGTCCGTGCAACAGATATCGCAAGTGAGCTCTTATTGGAACTTAGTTTACCTCTCTTGACTTTTTTCATAGCTGAAGAGATTCATGTTTCTGGAATTATTGCGGTCGTTGTCGCTGGTATTTTAAAAGCTAGTCGTTTCAAGAAAATAAATCTGCTTGAAGCCCAAGTTGATACTGTTACAGAGACTGTATGGCACACAGTAACCTTTATGCTTAATGGTTCTGTCTTTGTTATTTTGGGAATGGAACTGGAAATGATTGCGGAGCCAATTCTGAAGAGTGCTTTTTATAACAATGTGCTCCTTCTCATCACTATCTTCCTCTTAACCTTCCTACTCTTTGTCATCCGCTTTCTCATGATTTACGGCTTTTACGCGTTTCGAATAAAGAAACTTAAAAAAAGCCTCCATAAATATGTCAAAGATATGCTTCTCTTGACATTTTCTGGAGTTAAAGGAACGGTTTCTATTGCTACCATCCTCTTGATACCTTCTAATCTGGAGCAGGAATATCCGCTCCTTCTCTTCCTCGTAGCCGGTGTAACCTTGGTCAGTTTCCTTACTGGATTATTGGTCTTGCCACACCTTTCTGAAGAGCAAGAACCATCTAAGGATCATCTCATGCACATCGCTATCCTAAACGATGTTGCCATGGAATTAGAGAAAGATTTGGAACATACTAAAAACAAGGTTCCCCTCTATGCTGCTATCGATAATTATCACGGACGGATTGAAAATCTCATCCTCAGCCAAGAAAACAAAGAAATCCAAGAAGACTGGGAAGCTCTTAAACTTTTGATTCTCAGTATCGAGAACGATGGTTTGGAACAGGCCTATGAAGAAGGCAAAATCGGTGAAAGAGGTTATCGTGTTTATCAACGGTACTTGAAAAGCATGGAGAACAATATTAAGCGAAACTTTGCTTCTCGCCTAACCTACTACTTCCTTGTTTCTATCCGGATTGTGCGTTTTCTCCTTCATGAATTGCTCACATTTGGAAAAACCTTCCGTTCTTGGAGAGACAAGGGAAATCAAAGACTATTAGCCATCGATTATGATCAGATTGCAGAGCTCTACCTAGCCAACACTGAAATCATCATCGAAAGTTTGGAAAACCTGAAAGGGATTTATAAGAGTTCCTTGATTAGCTTTATGCAGGAATCACGTCTCCGTGAAACTAGTCATATTACTAGTGGTGCCTTTGTGGAACGGGTTATCAATCGTATCAAACCCAATAACATCGATGAAATGTTGAGAGGCTACTATCTAGAACGTAAGTCTATCTTTGAATACGAAAAACAAAAACTCATCTCAGCCCAGTATGCTAAAAAATTACGACAAAATGTAAACAATCTAGAAACCTATTCTCTAAAAGAAGCAGCCAACACACTACCTTATGATATGATGGAATTAGTTCGCAGAAATTAAGATTTAGGTTAATATTGTGGAGGATTATGCAATGAAAAAGTTGTGGAAACAACTAACCAATAGGCCTTTATTGAAAGCTTTTTTGCACTACTATCGTGTTTCAGATATTGAATTAACCAGTGTAGCTGTGGCCTATTATTGGTTGATTTCAATCTTCCCCTTACTTATGATAGCTGTCAATATCTTGCCTTACTTTCAAATTCCAATCTCCGATTTCTTGATCACACTAAAGGAATTTTTACCAGATACGATCTATGATGTAGTAGCAAAGATTGCTCGAGAAGTACTGACTCAACCATCTGCTGGACTCTTGAGCTTTGCAGTGATCTCAGCCCTTTGGACCTTCTCAAAATCCATGAATTTCCTCCAAAAATCTTTTAATAAAGCTTATGGAATTGCAAAAAATAGAGGGCTCATTTCCCATCAACTGATGAGTCTCCTGGTTAGTTTGGGATTACAGATTCTATTTGCACTTGCTCTATTCCTAAGTATGTTTGGTCATATGTTATTGGATCTGTTAAAAAACTACTGGAAATCCGAAAGTTCTCTATTTGCATATTTACAGGATTTTACAGGACCGCTGATTTATGCCTTTCTTTTTGCGATCTTGATTATGCTCTATTATTTCCTTCCGAATGTGAAAGTCGGTCGTATTCGTTACGTCCTTCCTGGAAGTCTATTCGTACTTCTTACTCTTATATCTCTATTAACAATCTTTTCAGCTTATTTCAACAATTATGTTAACTATCTAGTCGACGTTCGATTTTTTAGTTCCATCATCGTTGTTGTCATGATGTTCTGGTTTATAATTATTGCCAAGATATTGATTATCGGTGCAGTGATCAATGCGAGTGTTCAAAGCCTAAAAGACCCGGACTTTAAAGCAAATCATTAATTTTTTATCGATTGATACTCAATGAAAATCAAAGAGCAAACTAGGAAGCGAGCCGCAGGTTGCTCAAAACACCGTTTTGAGGTTGTGGATAGAACTGACGAAGGCAGCTCAAAATACTATTTTGAGGTTGCAGATGGAAGCTGACGTGGTTTG
>NZ_KV804192.1:153747-222696 GCF_001811305.1 Streptococcus sp. HMSC056C01 | reverse complement strand
GACGTGGTTTGAAGAGATTTTCGAAGAGTATAAACAAATCAATCCCCCAGTCATTTGATACTGGGGGATTTTTGAATTAGTTACCTTATTGTCCACTAGTCAAGGCTTGCAATTCTGTTTTTAGATAGTGAGCCAAATGTTGGTGAGCAAAAATATTGGCATTTTTTTCTGCGGTAGGATTGTAGTTGGTGTTGGTATTTACATCATAGACATAAATGTCTCCACTCTCTGATTGAACCCATTCAATCGCCGCAACTTCAATCTGAGCATTTTTCAAGAAATTCTCATAAGCTTCTCTTCGGTCATCTGGTAGAGGTTCTGTAATCTGGAATTTCTCAGACGTTTCTAGTTGTTCTGGTCTCTTGCCGATTTGACAACCATCTGCTGGACAAAGTTGGAAACCATCTGAAGAGTCGATTGAAACAGTGTAGAGAAACTTCTGATTGATAAACTCTGAACGACGAATACGTCCATCACTTGGTTTTATGTAGGCTTGTAGCAAGGTAATCCCGTCCACTGAAGGTTCAAAGAGGGGACTATTGACATAGGCTTCAAGTTCTTCTTCATTTTGGAAGAGTTGAACTCCTAAGCCTTTACCTGCTCGATTGTGCTTGGTAATCAAAGGATAGATGTTAAATTTTCTGGCTGCTTCAATGATATTTTCTTGACCCAAAACTGCAACTGTTGCAGGAGTCTCAATACCCGACTCGTTTAACTTTAAATATTGTTTAACTTTACTGATTTCTAGGTTGATAGCACCAGTACCATTCACAACCTTGCGTCCGTGTGCTTCTAGCCAAGTAATCACCTGCTCTGTAAATTCTGGTGCATAGCGATGACCTCTGGTATGAGAAGATGCAGACATGCGATTGTAAAAGATACCTTGCGGCGGTGGGCTTTGCAAATCTAAAATCCCACTAGACAGATCCCATAGTTCATAAGGGACTTCTAGTTCTTCCAACCATTTGACCAAATGCTGGGTCCATTCAAGATTCTCATGGATTACATAAACTTTTGCTTCACTCATTACTCATATCTCCTTAAGAAAAGCTGACTGATAATTGGCTTTCCTTTTCTTCTTCTAAAATATATCCTTCTGTTTTTTCGATAACGCTGACTGTTAAGATTTGACCCAGAACATTGATCATGGTACGGCCAGCATTGACAAAGAAATCAACTGCAAAAATCAAGGCCACTCCTTCAACTGGCAAGCCCAATTGAGGTGCTGCAGCTAATAGAACTACGATAGCTCCTGATGGCACAGTTGCTGCAGTTTTTCCAATCAAAGTCAACAATAAAACAGTAAACAAGAGACTTGATAAAGAAAATTGTATACCATAGGCGTGGGCGATAAAAATTGTCGCTACTGAGAAATAAACCGCTGCTCCTTCTAAGTTAAAAGTATATCCTAAAGGAACAACTAAATCAATTGTATGCTCGTCATGCCCCTGTTTTTTCAAATCTTTAAGAAGTGATGGCAAGACAACACTAGAACTACCAGTAACAAAGGCCAGAGTCAAAAGACTCCAATTTTCACGAAAGGCTGACAAATACGGTACTTTAAAGAATAGAGCGATCAAAGGGAAAATAAGGAGAACCAATACAGCATAAGCCAAGTAAGTTCCGATTACAAATTGACCAAGTCCAATCAATTTGTCAAGGCCAGTAGTTGCAACATCTTTTGCGATAAATCCAAAAATGCCAATCGGTGAAAGTTTGACAATCACTGTAACAATCTTGTAGATGGCCTCAATCCAGATTTGGAAACCTTCGATAATCTTCTGAGCTTTCTCAGACTTAAGATTCCCAATTCCGTAACCAAGAAAGATAGCAAACACGATAATTGGTAATAAAGCGCCATCTGAAAGAGATTTAACGATGTTTGATGGAATAAAACCAAGCAAAAATTCGCTAAATTTGACATTATTGGCAATTCCATCAAGATTCCCACCAGTTTGACCGATATTCACTCCTTGACCAAATCCTAAATAGTAACTAGCAAATACAAACAAAAGAGTAATTGCAGTTGTTACTGCGAAAAAGTAAAACAAACTCTTGGTCAATATTTTTCCAAAAGATTTTTTCCCGATAACACCGGCTACTGCAACAACGATAGTTGGGAAAATTAATGGGATGATGACCATGTTGATCAATTTAATAAAGGCTTGTCCTAAAAATTGATAAAAGCCTGCAAATTGTGGCCAGATGACCGCAGCGATAACACCCAAGACCAAAGCCACCAATAATTGGATTCCTAGTGAGAGTTTTGACCATAACGTAACTAATTTCATAAGAAACTCCTTTGTTTTATTTGCTACTCATTCTACTACTATTCTTCTCTTCTGACTAATATATATTTTCTATGGTGAACATAAAAAAGATTTATATTGAGAGTTCAAACTATCATCGTAGAAAACACATAATTCATTCTATTCCAGCAGGAATTATAAAATCTGTTTCTTACCAATGATTTTTTGCTAAAACAGTGATAAATCAAGGAATTTACTTTTCTATTCTCAAAATTTTATGATACAATAATGGTATGATTTTAATGAAACTTGCTTCCATCTTGCTTTTGGTACTAACCTTAGCTCTGGCGATTATTTTAAGCAGACTCTTTAAGTTAAAGAAAAGGGGCGTCAATGCTGCTGATTTAGCTTTTCCTTTTCTGATATTTGAATATTATTTGATAACGGCTAAGATGTTTACACACAATCAACTTCCCGTATTGGGAATAGCCTTATCAATACTAGCAATTGTGTTAGTCTTTTTCTTCTTAAACAAAAGACGTAGCTTTTATTATCCCAAATTTATTAAATTCTTTTGGCGAGCTGGATTTTTACTAACACTGCTCATCTATATCATCATGATTGTTCAAATTTTCATGATGAAATAGTCAACTATTACAATATAGCTCACCAGCACCTCGATCTTGGTCACTAAATGTTCCGTCTGAGGCGCTTTTCTAATGAGATTTTTAAAAAAGATTATAAAAAATGTATAGGAGATAAATCAAGTGAAAAAAACGCTCTTGGCAAGTGCCATTACGCTTTCAGTTTTTGGTCTAACCACCAATCTTAGCTATGCTGAGGAAAACCAAGCACAGTCAACCCCAGTAGAAACAACACACAGTGAAACCGCTACTGACAAAGTGGAGAAACACAGTCTCCCAGCCAAGGAAACTGAAGCTTCAACTGAAGCAAATGCCAATCAAACAACAAATCCAACTAAGAAAGAAGAAGACAAGACTCCAGAAGTTCAAAAAGAAGGTTGGGTATTAGAGGAAAACCACTGGCATTTCTATGAAAACAATGCCCATGTTCTTAACTGGAAAAAAATCCACGGAAAATGGTACTACTTCAACAAAGATGGCATCATGCTGAGTGATACTATTTTTGACGGATATATCCTGACTAGTAGCGGGGCCATGGTCGATTCTGGTTGGAGTAAACTCCAAGATAAATGGTATTACGCTAATGCTTATGGAAAAATTTCTCAACAAAAATGGGAAAAAATCGGTGGTGTCTGGTACTATTTTGATCAAGACGGAGTCATGCTCAGCAACACAATTTTTGACGACTATCTGTTTACCAATAGTGGTGCCATGGCTGAGAGTTCTTGGGTAAAACAAGATGGACAATGGTACTATGCCCTTGCTTCTGGTAAATTAATCAAAAACAAGTGGGATAAAATCAGTGGTACCTGGTACTACTTTAACAAAGATGCTACTATGGCAAGTAACCAATGGCAAGGTAGCTACTACCTAAAAGCTAGCGGGGCCATGGCTGAAAAAGAATGGATTTTCGATAAAAACTATGATAGCTGGTTCTACTTGAAATCTGGTGGTGCTTACGCAGAACGTGAATGGATTGGCTCCTACTACCTCAAGGCAGGTGGCTACATGGCTAAGAGCGAATGGATTGACGACAGCTTCTATAAAGCCCGCTACTATGTAGATGACAATGGAGTCTATGTTACAGGAACCCATAAAATTGATGGACAAACTCATCAATTCCAAAGCAATGGGAAATGGATTGGTGAAACTTCTGTAAGTCGTGGTTTTGAAAAGGGGAAATATAACAATATTATCTTCCTAGATCCAGGTCATGGTGGTAAAGATCCCGGTGCATCTTATTATAACATCACCGAAAAAGAACTGAATATGCAAGTTTACCAAAAGCTACGCAAGGAGCTTGAAGGACTCGGCTATACTGTTCTTTCTTCAAGAGACAGTGATGTCTTTGTAGACTTTGTCACCGAACGTTCAAGAATGGTTAATAAGACTGACTCAGATATCTTTATTAGTATTCACTTCAATGCTAGTGGTAATCCAGCTTCAAATAGAGCTGGGATTCAGACTTATTCTTATGAAGAAGCTGCTGGTTATCCTTCTAAAATCAATCCGTACTGGCATAACCACCCTGACCGAATCAGTGAAAGTAATCGCCTCGCGGCAGATATCCACTCTTCACTACTAGCTGAAACTGGTGCTAAGGATGCAGGACTCCTACAAAGTAGTTTTGCTGTTCTTCGAGAAACTGATAAACCAGCTGTTCTATTGGAATTGGGCTATATTGACAATTTCAATGAAAATCAACAAGTCCGCAGTGACGCCTACCAAAACAGATTGGTTGCAGGTATTGTCAAAGGAATTCAAAAATATTACGCAGGTCAATAAAGAAAAAGTCTCGAGAAACCTCGAGATTTTTTATATTATTCTTCTAACTTGTTGGCTTCAGGAAAGAGAAAACCAATTCCCACACAAGCCAGAACACCAGCACCGATTACCAACCCACTTGAAAGTGGCAAGATATCAAGAATGGCATTAGCGATGATAAAGGCAATAATTAAGCTCATGAGACTGGCCTTGTAATCTTTTTTTACTAGATTTTCAAGAGTGAAAAACAGAAATAGACCTACTGGAAAGAGTGCCCAGATGTTAACATCCAAACTCGGCCATCCAACAAAGCCAAAATACAAAACTGCTACTGCAACAACTAAAAATCCAATACCTAATACTTTTTTCATGATACGACCTCATTTTCTATTTTGTTGGAAGCTTTGCTCCCTTTGACAGTTACTACTATAACAGAAATAAAAATAGTCAACAATAGCTTTTGCTTATGTGGTCGACATCACAGGCTATGTGGTCAAAACTTTTCAAAAAAAGAAGCCTTAGTTGGCTTCTTTTCATTCATTTTTCATTATTCTTTAGACTCTAAAGCTGATTTGATGGCATCACGATCAGCTTTCAATTTCGTTAAATTCTTCTCTTCTGATTCTAATTGGCTCGTATCTGGTTTAACACGATAGTAAACATTTTCTGGATGCATCAACATCCCTTCATATTGTTGTCCTGCAAAGAGTCTGTCCTCAGTGTGATTGGAATTGTCTGTTATTTTACCATCATCACCAGGTTCCATGACAACCCCACTTGGTACAACGACTACCACAAACCCTCCCGCCTGAGAACCTTTTGCCCAAGCGCCAAGGGCTACTGTTTCTGAGTTACGATCATTCTGACTTTTTGATACTTTCAATCCAACAATAGACTCATGCTTTTGATCATTGTATATCCAAGAAGATTGGACTTCCCCTGAATCGTTAATGACATATTCATTACCAGACTGTGTCCGCCAAGTACCCTCTAAACTTGATAAATCATTACTTCTGAGGGCTTCAAGATCTAATTTTGGAACAGAAGCTTCTTTTTTTAATTGATTAACGAGCTGCTCTGATTCTGAAATCTTGGTATCCAAATCAGACAATTGTTCCTTTAGTTTTTGAATTTCCTCTTCCTTTGCCTTATCCTTTTCTTCCTCTTTCCCCTGACTTCTTGTCGTCTCTTCAGTCTTAGATGAGGAAGAAGTTTGATTTGCTTCTTGCTTGAGATTAGGTGAATTTAAAAAGATACTAGCAACAATGATTATAACTAGTGCTGTTAAGGCAAGACTGATATACATTTTTATATTTTTAGTTGTAGAGGAGGCTTCTGCCAATTTCGATGCAGTTGCTTTTCGACCGTGGGTCTTCTCAACATGTTTCATCCGTTCTTTCTTGTTCATGATACTCCTCCTCATTTTGATGAGTGTTGATGATTCTAATAAACTAATATAATATTTATTTTATTGCTCTTTCTTATGCCGATTGCAGGGATCGAACCTGTGACCTACGCGTTACGAGTGCGGTGCTCTACCAACTGAGCTAAATCGGCGAATCCACTTATAGTATAGCACTATAAGGAAGGATGTCAAGGGATTCTTAATCTATCTTTTTAATTAAAATCTGACAAGGATTTTGGGGTCCCCATAGTTGCGGAAAAATCTCTAATTTTTTAAAACCAAGACTGCGATAAAAGACATTTGTTCGGTCATAATCTTTATTAGAGCCTTCTGCTACTGTTTTCACTTGTAAATAATCAACGTTTTTACGTGCTTCACTTTCTAAAGTAGCAAGTAACTGACTACCAATTCCTCTACCTTGATAAGCTTTTTTTACTCCGAGACAGTCAATCTCTGCACAATCTTCACTAGAATATGATAAGCTTACAAATCCAGCCAAATCACTCTCCTGATAGGCAGCCCACACTTGCAAGTCCTTGGCTCCTTCGATATAGGCTTGCGTACTTTCTGGTATTCCAAACCATTCTGGCAAATTCTTTAAAACTTCAGCGACAACTGCCATTTTTTGATTGGCATCTTTCACTTCTTCAATTACAAACATCATAAAATCCTTTCATGATTTGGTCCAATTTTTGCTATTAAGAACCTGCACTTTCGTAAGCGTCTAATCCCCTATCCCAGAGTTTCAGAGAGATGCAAAAGAAGATGAGAGAAATCAGAATCAAACCACCAATATTAAAGAGTCCATCCTTGCCCTGCAAGAAATAGCTGGCAGGATAGTAGGCCGTAAAGGCAAAAGGCACAATAAAGCTAATTAACCAACGAAGGAGCGAATTGTAAATGGAAATCGGGTACTTGGCAAAATCATTAAACATATAGAAAATGTAAATCATGGCACCTGACTGCTTGGTCCAAAAAGCGATGCTGGCTGTTGCAATTTTCAAGGAAGTATAAATCAAGGTCGCAAAAGGAATACAAACTAGAAAAATCAGGAATTTGGGAAGAGTCCAAGCAATGCTAGTCGCCGTTGTCGCTAGTAAAATTCCACCGACCAAAAGTTCACCCAAGGCATCAATCTGAAAGGTCTCAACGAGGATGTGAAAGAGAGGATTGATAGGACGAGTCAGATACTTGTCAAACTCCCCTTTTCGAACTAGTCGTTGACCTAAAGCCCAGAGATTGTCAAAAAAGAGATGATCTAATCCCTTTGGAATTGAGGAAAATCCATAGATAAAGGCAATCTCTTGAAAGGTCCAACCTTCTAGCGAGGGGATGTGTTGAAAGATGACATTGAGAAACAAGAGGTTCAGGCCTTGAGTCAGAAAGACTCCCAACACACCAACCACAAAATCTACCTTGTATTCCATGATTTGCTTGATGTACTGTCTGATAAAAATCAGATGCATGCGTTGATATTTTTTCATACTAACCTCCCTGAATGGTGATAAATGACTGGACTCGCTTCCAAATCAACTGAGACAAGCCCACCATCACTATAAGCCAGAAAAGCTGAAGCAAAAGTGCCTGAAGAATCTGACTGGTATCGTATTTCCCAAGAATGATCATGACCGGAGTGTAAATCAAGGATGAGAAAGGTAAGAAGGAGAGAATATCTGAAACCACCTTTGGAAAAAAAGCCAAAGGAATCAAACTTCCTGACATAAAGGATACTAGTGAAGCCTTAAATACTTGAGAACCCCATAAATTTTTAAACACAAATGCTGAAAAACCAAAACAGATATTAAAGAAAAAGTTAATCAGATAAGCCAGCGTTAAGCTAAAGAGATAAAGAATGGTTAATCCCAGCACTTCCATAACCCCTTGCCCAGATAAAATTTTCATCAAGACAATAACACTTAAAAACGGCAGGCCAACAGAGATGAAAATCAACCACTTTGACCCAAGCTCAGTGAAAAGATAAGAGGCCGCAAAATGGACTGGTCTTAATAAGCGCATGATAATAGAGCCATCTTTTACCTCATCACCGATCATAAAGGAGCTATCTGACTCAGTTAATAAATTAGTCACAAAACTCATGATGATATAGAGGGTGATATCCGCCATACTGAAGCCCTGAATCAAAGGCTCTTGCGAGGAATCAAAGACAGCCTTCCAGAGATAAAATTCCACAAAAGCCCCCATGACATCGCCAATCCGATAAAGAAGAAAGTTTACTCGATAGGTAATCAACTCCTGAATCCCCGCATTGATAAAGGGTTTATAACGTCTCCACAATTTGACCATCTTAGAGCTCCTTTCGATAGAAGCGACGGATAATATCTTCAATATCCGTATCTACCATCTTCAAATCACGGACTTCAAAATCAGATAAGGTTTGCTTGATAATATCAGCTGATTGGTAGCGGGAACTATCAAATTCAATAGTCAGGTTATTTCCTTGTCTATCAATGGATATATCAGGTAAGCCTTCATAATGAGAGACGAGATGACTTTGACCTGGCGTCAGATCGAAGGAGAGAGTCTTCATCTTGCCAAATGTCTCCTTGAGCTGGCTCACCGTCCCATCAAAAATCTCCTGCCCCTTGTCAATCATAAAAATCCGATCACAGAGTTGCTCAATATCGCTCAAGTCGTGAGTGGTCAAGAGAATAGTTGTCTCTTCCTCCTGATTAATCTGGGTGATAGCACGTCGAATGTTATCCTTGACCGACACATCCAAACCAATAGTCGGCTCATCTAAAAAGAGAACTTTGGGATTGTGAAGCAAGGAAGCCGCAATGTCCGCCCGCATCCGTTGACCCAATGAAAGAGTCCGCACAGGATCCTTGATAAATTCCTTCAAATCCAAAACTTCATTCAAAAAGTCCATACGCTTATGGAAAAGCGAGTCTGGCACATCGTAAATCTCCTTCAAAACCGTGTAGGTCTCTTGCAGTGCCAAATCCCACCATAGCTGGGTACGTTGTCCGAAAACGACTCCAATATCCTTGACATAATCTTGGCGATTATCCTGGGGAATCTTGCCGTTAATCCGACAAAAACCAGATGTCGGTTTCAAAATCCCTGTTAGCATTTTGATGGTTGTCGACTTCCCAGCACCATTAGCTCCGATAAAGCCTAGAATCTGCCCTTTTGGAACTTCAAAGGTTAAATCCTTGACCGCTTCAAAGGTCTGCTTTTCAGGATGAATAAAGGAGCGCAAGGCTCCCTTCAAGCCCGGTTCCTTAACAGTCTTCACAAAATTTTTCTGAAGATGTTCCACTTCTATCATTGCCATATCTATCTCCCTTTAGTAAGAAATCGTTAAATCAAGCTCCTGAACATTCAAACACGACTTCTTATCTCCAAAAATCTGCCTTCTTTTTCAACATAAGGAAAGAAAGCCCTAATAACACCCTATTATAGTGCAAATGTCTAAGGAAAACAAGTGTTAATTCATATCGAAAATTTTTATCCCTAAGAAAAGATAAAAAGGTGATGCTACATCACCTCCCTCTACCAAGTTAAGTCTTCAATCATGCTTCTTACTTGTGAATCAAGAGTCTTATCCTTCTTAAGTTCTCCAACCAAAGCCTGAATCTGCCAGACTAGATTTGGATCATTGTCATTACAACATCGATGAAGCATCCAAATATTATGCAAGGTTGGCTTTTTACCAACTACTTCCATCAATAAATCCTCATAGCCTTGATGATAAAATCTCTCCACAAAGTGAACCAAGTAACCTGGAGAACCAAAATCTACTTCTGGATGCTCGGAAATAAATTCTAAAATGGGGGCAACCAAATCAAAGGGTTGATCATAAAGCTCCATAACATCCATAATCTCATCTGCCAACTCAAATTCTTGGTATTCAGTAATTGCATCTTGCAAAGCAACTAAAATCTCATCTCTAGTAAGCATCTGATTCTCCTTTTTCACTTTTCCATATCATATTTGTCTTTGAACTTTTTCTTCACTCATCAAACCTTGTTCGTAAGTAGTTTTCCAACTCTTTTTGGGATAAAACACTAGGAAGCTCCAACACATACTCATATCCTTCATCACAAAAGAAAACCTTCTCTTCAGCTGGAAACCATTTCCGAAGCCAGATGATGTAGGAGGCATAATCTTGTAATCTGTTCGTTGAATCAAAGTAATCAATCACAAAAACATTTTTATTGCTACTCAGTGAACTTTCCAAGGTAAGCTGAGGACTTTGATAATCCCAAGAAAGCGAGTAAGCTTTTTCGGGATTAGTTCTTTCTCTAACCATAATACCTGGGAATCTTTCTCTCAAAGCACGACAAAAGGCTTGTAAATCAAGGAATACGGGTTCTTTAGTCTCTACAAAGACAAAATCAGCAGTACTCATCAGTCTCTCCCCTTCTTTTTAAAACTGAAAACAGACCTTAACCATCAATGGCAAAATTCTTTAGAATTTCAAAGTCTTGCCCCTGATAATCAAAAGAAAAGATATGAATATCATCAAAAGTTTGATCACAGAAAGTAACGGTTTGTCTTTCTGGCTCGATGATGGGTTTACCCAATTTTTCAGTAGCTTCTTCATCTGTGAAATGACCATAAAATTCTTGTAAATGAGGCAGTATAAATGCAAGAATACGGGAAAGATTTTTATGGTAATTGGCTGCAAGCAACTGAGCTTCCATCTCAAAATTTCCACTTGGTTTTTCTTCCCAAGCTACAAGAACATCATCTACTTCATGTATGTAAGCTTGCAAGGACTGATCGAATATCATGGCTATTTTTCCTTTCAAAGGTTGATTTAAAAACTAGTTTTACCAAAAAATCCACTAAATGATTCGTTCCATCTTCATTATATCACTTTTTAAATAAGATTGAGAAGAGTTGGAAAATGAAAAACCCACCCTTACGGGCAGGTTTCTGTTATGTTTTGTTCAGCTAGATTAAGCTTTACCTTCTGAACCGAATACGTCGATACGTTCTTCAACTGATGCTTGGATAGCTTTTACACCGTCAGCCAAGAATTTACGTGGGTCGAAGAGTTTTTTCTTGTCGTATTCTGCTTCGTTTGCTTCGTAGTCACGAGCAAATTTACGAGTTGCGTTAGCGAATGCGATTTGGCATTCAGTGTTAACGTTAACTTTAGCAACACCAAGTTTGATAGCTGCTTGGATTTGGTCATCAGGAATACCTGAACCACCGTGCAATACGATTGGGAATCCTGGTACAGCTTCAGTCAATTTTTGCAAGTGGTCAAGGTGAAGACCTTTCCAGTTTGCTGGGTAAGGACCGTGGATGTTACCGATACCAGCTGCCAAGAAGTCAATACCAGTTGCAACCATTGCTTTAGCGTCTTCAATTGGAGCCAATTCACCGTCACCGATGATTCCGTCTTCTTCACCACCGATAGTTCCAACTTCAGCTTCTACTGATACACCATTTGCGTGAGCAAATTCTACAACTTTACGAGCTTTTTCAAGGTTTTCTTCAACTGGAAGGTGTGAACCGTCAAACATAACTGAAGTATAACCAACTTGAATACACTCAAGTGCATCTTCGTAGTGACCGTGGTCAAGGTGGATAGCTACTGGTACAGTGATACCCATTGATTCAACAAGGTTAGCGATCAAGTTGCGAGCAACTTTGTAACCACCCATGTATTTAGCAGCACCCATTGAAGTTTGGATCAAAACTGGAGCTTTTTTAGCTTCTGCTGCGCGCAAGATAGCTTGAGTCCACTCAAGGTTGTTTGTGTTAAATCCACCAACTGCATAACCGTTGTCACGAGCTGCTTGGACAAATTTTTCTGCTGAAACGATTGCCATTTTATCAGGCCTCCTGTATATTTTTATGGGACATCCCATTTACATTGTTCATTTTATCACTTTTTAGCAAAAAAAGCTAGTTTTTCCCATACTTTAGATTGAATTTCTTCCAATTAGATAGATGTAAACCCTTTCTTAATCACTTTCCAACTCGGTCTGAGGTAGCTTCATGAAAAATACTAGGTGATCTTCAGCTCTTTCAAAATGATAGTTAATTTCTTCATTTTCTAATAAACTTTTGACCACGAAAAGTCCCAAGCCAGCTCCCTTACTTTGTCGACTAGAAGCCGTAAAGGATTGTTCAAACTTATCTTGCTCCTCAGGTGTACAGGCGTTCTCAATGAAAACCCAACCATCTTTTGCTCCAATTTTTAGATAGCCTCCTTGAACAGAGTGTTTCACAGCATTACTGATAAGATTGGAAAGAATAAGCTTGAGTACAGAAGGATTTAGATAAGTTTGTTGGTTAGTCAGTTGATTGTCTACAGTGATTTCTCTCTCTTTGGCTAATAAGTCATAGTCCTTCAATAGAAGATTGGTCATATCCAAAAGATTGATTTCTTCCTTCTTATCTCGCAATTCCTGTACCGAAGAAAGGGATAGAATTTGCTGGACATGGTGACTTAAATCATCCACAATTCCTAGAGAAACTCCAAGGTAATGGTCTCTATCTTTATAACGTCCGATATTGGCTTGCATATTTTCCAGAAGAATCTTCAGACTAGCAAGAGGTGTCTTGAGCTCATGGGAAGCACCTCTCAAAAACTCTACCTTCATTTTTTCTAGTTGGAGGATTGCCTCATTTTTCTCATGCAAGTCTGCAATAACGGTCAAGAGATGCTGATAGAGACTATTAATCTGGTCTTTGAGATCACCAATCTCATCCTTGGAATCCACGCGCAAGCGTACTTGAGCATCCAAGTCCATCATCCGTCGAGTCACTCGTTTGATTTCCAAAATCGGAGCTACAATGGTTTTCGCATAGATAAAGGCGATGAGGAGCGAAATGATGAAAGACGCTAATAAAGTATAAGGCAGAAATTGAAGACTGATGTCTTCTGCTTCTTTCTGCAAATCCATAGAGGCTAAAAACTGCAAGGTCATAGTCTGACCATCCTTGGTTTGAACTTCTCTTTCCTCAATGACCAAGGAGGCTGTTTGTCGTTCTTTATCAATGGGAAGATTGTCCTTGACCTCCAACTTATCTTGGGTCATCTCTCCCTTGATAGATCCCTTAATATCACTACTTTGAGAATAGAGTTCAAGGACTTCCTGGATAGTTTGACTGTCCTTTCCTTGGAGGGATTGTGCAATTTCGGTAGCCTTGAGGCCTATGCTCTCCTGACGGTGACTGAGATAGGTCGATGGAAAGAGGAAATAGATGGCCAAATGCAAACAAATGACCAAGGTAGAAAATACCGAGAAGGTATAGATAAAAATTTTTTTAAATAAACCTGAACGTCTCATTTTCTCTCCAATTTATAACCAACGTTGCGCACGGTAAGAATACAGTCTAAATCCAATTTTTTCCGTAGTTCCTTGATATAGACATCGATCACTCTGTCAAAAGGGATCTCATCTGTCATCTTCCATACAGCATCGATAATCTGCGACCGTGTTAAGGCTCGACCTTCATTTTTAACCAGATAGTCTAAAATTTCCAGTTCTTTTGCATTCACTGCAACCTCTTGGCCAGCCACTTTGGCGCTATAACTGTCAAAGTCTACCTCGGTGTCTCTATAGGTAAAAATACGACCAGTATCATAATAACGTTTAAAGATGGCATCCACTCGTACTTTTAACAAAGATAGAGAAAAAGGCTTTTCCAAATAACCATCTGCTAATGCAGCAAAGGCACTCATCTTATACTCCTCGTCTTGAAAAGCTGTCAACATCAAAACAGGAACTTGACTGGTCTTGCGGATTTCTGATAAGACCTCTAAACCATTGAGTTTAGGCATTTGAATATCTAGGAGAACCAAGGCAACCTGATGATGAGAAAATTGTTCTAAGGCCTCAAGGCCATCTGCTGCCTGAAGGGTTTCATAGCCACAATCCGCCAAGTAATCACTAATTCCCTCACGGATCATGTCTTCATCTTCTACAATTAGAATTTTCATATAAATCCTTTTCTAACAAAAATGCTACCTATATTATATCTCATTTGAGTGAGAATAGGTAGCAGGTTTTTTTATTCACTATCCAACAAGAGTTCTTTTGGTTGTTTAAAGAGGAGATTGCTGGAAGCAAGTGCCATAACTAGTACTACTAGAACCAAGCCAAGTACAAAGATGATGGCAAAGTCTGAAGGTTGAATAGAAATATCCAAACTTGAAAGAGTCTTGCTAAAGCCGTCAACTTCTGCACCACCACCGAGATTGGAAGCTTGGGCTGCCTTACTTGCCTGCTTAGCCACATCTGATGTGACATTGGCTAGTACTGTATTTCCAATAGCACGAGCTGTATAATTAGCTAGGAAGTAGGCTGAAATGAGAGCTGGAATAGCAATCATAACTGCTTCTGTGATAAATTGACCTAGAATACTTGCTTGTTTAAGACCAATTGAAAGGAGAATTCCAACCTCTTTACGACGGGCGTTAATCCAAAGTGTGAGTAAGAGAGCAAGTAGTAGAACAGAAAAGCTCAAGCTACCCCAGAAAAGCAGATTAGCCATCTTGTACATGCCGGAGATGGATTGTTCAAGGGCAGGATAGTTAGATGAACTCTTAATCAAGCTATACATTTTCCAGTTGATGCCGTTTATTGACCCTAGTTCTTGCATGACACTATCTAGGTTCTTATCTCCAGCTACAAAGAAGGTAGCATCGCCATAGATAGCTGTATCTTCAGTATAACCATAGAGCTGGGCAGCTGTGTGAATATCTGTGATAGCTGTATTCTCATAAAGTTCTTGTGAGTAGGTCACAGCAGATTTGTTATGTCCATCAAAGAGTCCTTTGATCGTTACTTCTACTGTTTCCTTGGCTCCTTTTTCATTATCGGCATCGTAAATATTGGAGTTCAGTTTGACCTTATCTCCTACCTTCCAGCCATGTTTAGCAGCCAAGTCTTTGTGCATGAGAATCTGGTATTTGTCATCGTTTGTTAAATGCTCACCTTCAACTAGTTTGTAAGAGCCTGATACAAACTTGTCTTCTTTAGAAGAGTCATTAACACCTGTTATCATCAAACTACTTCCAAAACGTTGAGCTCGATCTGGCGTTAGATTTTTCTTGGTTTCAGGTGTCTCAATCAATTCGTAGCCTGTTAAATCACCGATAGCATTGATACGTTTGATGTAAGATTCGATGGCCTTATTTTCAGTAATTTTTTTAATATCTTCACCCTTGATATTCCCTGCACCACGTGGAGTTCCTTGGTTAACTCTACGATTGATTTGCATAGAAAAACTATTGGTGATATTCTTAAAGGTTTCTTGAGAAGCCTTGGCTGTCGCACCCTTGATAGACAAGCCGATCAAACTCAAACTAGCCATCAAGAGAATGATGAGAAAGATCACAAGCGACTTAAAAAATTTTCTTGTGACATAGGCAAATGCGTTGTGTAACATAAGATTCCTTTCTAGATTTACTTCGCTTATATATTTAAAAGTTTTAGTTACTATTTCTTCTTGTTTCTGTCAGCTTTTTATCCTTCAATTCCAGTGTAATATCTGACGCCTGTGCTACTTCCTTACTGTGGGTCACAACGATCACACACTTGCCTGTTTTCTCAGCAAGAGATTTGAGCAGGTCAATGATATCCCCAGCTGTCTTAGGATCTAGGTTTCCTGTTGGTTCATCCGCTAAAATCACTGGTGCTTCCGATACAAGGCTACGAGCAATGGCCACCCGTTGTTGCTGCCCTCCTGATAATTGGAGAACATTCCGCTTGATTTGACTTTCATCTAAACCAAGTTCAAGAAGGATATCCTTGCTAGCTTTTTTATTAACCAAG
The DNA here is from genome assembly GCF_001811305.1 of Streptococcus sp. HMSC056C01. Classification (NCBI taxonomy): domain Bacteria; kingdom Bacillati; phylum Bacillota; class Bacilli; order Lactobacillales; family Streptococcaceae; genus Streptococcus; species Streptococcus sp. HMSC056C01. Next base: position 206,867 of record NZ_KV804192.1, on the reverse strand, counting down.
CGGATATTTTCCAATGGAGAAAGATAATCAATCAAGTTATAGTTTTGGAAAACCAAAGAGATATGGTGCATGCGATGATAAGAATAACCTTGTTCACGAATATCCTTGCCTTCGAATAAGATAGCTCCTTCGACTGGGCTATCAAGTCCTGCTAATAGAGATAAGAGTGTTGACTTCCCAGCTCCTGAGTCTCCGATAATACTATAAAACTTGCCTGGTTCAAAATCGTAATTGATTTTATATAATACTGCTTCTGCAGTGTTCTTGTAACGATAAGTAAGATCTTGTAATTGTAGTAAAGTCATGATTTCTCCTTTATTAACTGATGGATGATAAAATTTCTTTCGGTGATTTTCTAAATAAAAAGATAAAACAAAGTGCAACTGACAAGGAGCTAATCACAAGGAGAAAGACATAAGATTCTCCAAATGAAAGAAGACTTGTTGAAAGATTAGTCGCTTTGGCCAGTGTATCTTGTAATGCGACTTGATCGCCACTTGCTAGTACAGTTTTTAAAAGATAGGAAGTAATGGCATTTCCTGCAAGAAATGCTGGTAAAATTGCTGCCAATGAAACCAGGATAACTTCCAGGCAGAATTGACTAAAGATTGCTATTTTTCCTTTTCCTAGCGCCAATAAAATACCAACCTCGTAGACTCGCTCTCGTAACCAAAGTGACAAGACCAAGACCAGAGCTCCTACACCAGCAATCATAATACCATAGAGGAAAATTTGTAGGAAGGTTTGGAAGGTCGAAACTGAATCCTTGATTTGTTCAAAGGCCTTATTTTCCTTTTCCACTTGAAAGCCTTGATTTTCAAGAGATAACTTTTCAACCTCTTGAATGATGTCATCCATATCTTTGGGATTTTCAAGATAGAAACGGGCTGCAGTGATTTGATCTTCCTTATTTCCAAGAAGAGTTTGGCTACTTTCGAAGTCTGTATAGACCGTGTTTTCACTAAAATCTGAGCTAAGACCAGTGAATTTTTCTTGCTTCTTACCTGAGAAAATACCTACGATTTCATAGTCTAGCCTTTGTCCACTATTTCCTTCCACTTGAGCAGGATTTAAGCTAATCTTATCCCCAAGTTTTAAGTTATTCTTCTTAGCTAATTCTTCATGGACTAAGATTTTTTTACTGTCCCCTTTTTCGAGATGTCTTCCTTCTTTAAGGGTAAAGGCAGAGCTTGTAAAGGAGACATCCTTAGAAGAATCTTCTAAAGCAATCAAAGTGATAAGATTTTTTTCAGCCTCTGTCAAATCATCCCTTTGGATACTTTGTTCTCCAGTAATGACTTCTTTGTCAGTTAACTTGGCTATTGTTTCAAGCTCAGGTGAAATCTTCTCAAGGCCCTTTATCTTTTTAAGGTCATCTAGTTGAGACAGTTGAAAAGTCTGATCTGCTTCTATTCTTTTAATAGAAAAAGATGTATTCAATGAACGATAGAGATTATTTTCTACTGTTTGGTTGGACTTCATAAGCGTCAAACAAGCCGATATTCCTGCCAATAAAACAAATAGAATCAAGAATAATATGAGACTTCTCAGTCGTTTTCTGCTGATGTAAGCCCAAGCTCTTTGAGTGGGATTCATATAGCACCTCCATGTTTCTAAGTCTATTATAATATCCAAATATGAAATGTTTATGAAATCACAAAAAAAGAGCAAAATCTTTGCCCTTGTTTATATAAAAATAAAGAGCTAGCTGAAGCTAACTCTTTTCCTATGCGGAGAGAGGGACTTGAACCCTCACGACCTAAAGCGGTCACAGGATCCTTAGTCCTGCGCGTCTGCCAATTCCGCCATCCCCGCGTCGATTACTTTACTAGTATATCAACTTTCACAAACTTTGTCAACACTTTTTTCAGATTTTTTTCATTTTTTTTGAATACATTATTCTTTGATTTCAACTAGGTTTTCATCAAGGAGTTTCGCTCCTAATGTATTCTTAAAATGTCCAAGTGCAAACTGGTGGTTTTCAGGCCAAATAGATGCGACTGCTGGCTTAACAACTTCTATCTGATAACCCAGATTATAGGCATCGATAGCCGTATGCAATACACAGATATCTGTCAGAACACCTGTTAAAATGACTGTATCCACGCGACGCTCTCTCAGACGGATATCCAAATCTGTGCCAGAAAAAGCCGAATAGTGACGTTTGTCCATCCAGAAAACACGACTATCGCCAGCATATTCCTGATAGAACTCGGCTAACTTACCATATAGATTACGCCCGCTAGTCCCAATCAGATTATGAGGGGGAAATAGTTTACTTTCTGGATGAAAGACATCATTTTCCTCATGAGCATCAATGGTAAAGAAAATATAATCTCCACGGTCAAATGCTAATCTAGTCACCTGATTGATCGCTTCTGATATAGCTTGAGCAGGAGCTCCAGCTGTCAATTTTCCATGATCCGCTACAAAATCTTCTGTATAGTCAATCGAAATTAAAGCCTTAGTCATTAATAATCCCTCTTTTTCACTTCTTCAAAGATATCTGGGATCAAGACCTTAAGATAAGTTCCCTTCATCCCCAGTGAACGACTTTCAATAATTCCTGCAGATTCGAGTTTTCGAAGGGCATTGACAATCACAGAACGCGTAATACCGATACGGTCTGCAATGACTGACGCAGTTAATTGTCCTTCATTGCCATTCAATTCACCCAAAATAGCTGACACTGCTCGTAACTCAGAGTAAGAAAGAGTGTTGACTGCCATAGTTACGGCTGTACGACGACGGATATTTTTCTCGTCTTCTTCACGTTGGAAGTTCAAAAGCTGAATACCAACCACCGTACTAGCTATCTCAACAAGAATCAAATCCTCATCTTCGAATTTCTTATCATTACGCCAGATAATCAAAGATCCCAAACGAATCCCAGAAACATGGATTGGAGCAATTGTTGTCAAACCTTCTGAGAAATCTGCACGACTCTCAACTGGAAAGATGCTTAATTCGTGATCTACAGTCAGATTTGCTTCTGTATCGTAAATCATGTTTGCACCTTGAATATAGTCCTCAGGAAAAATTTTTGATTGGAAAAATTGCTCTACACGATCATTATTAGTCTTGTAACGCATGAAGTATCCCAAAAGACGTCCCTTACTATTTAGGATACAAGCGTTGCAATCAATAATATCCGCTAATTGGCGTGTGATGGCATTATATGGAAGATCATCTTGTAATTTCTCCTCCGCACGCTTCAGGATAGACGTAATTTTTCTCGTTTTTTCTAATAAATGTGCCATTTTTCACCTCGTATTTAATCGCTTCCATTATATCATAAATTGATCATTATTTCAATAATTATCTGAAAATTGTTTATTGAATTGCAATTCATGACTGTTCGAAAATTTTTACTAGTTTTTTCTAATTTTCTTGTTGACAGGTTCCTAAATTTTTGATAATATAATATTACAAGATAGCAAATATATAAATCTATTTTCTCGTATTAAACTTTTATTAACTCTCGGTCTCCTTATATATAAAAGCGATCCACCTCAGTGAACCGCTTTTTTTATTATTTATCACCCTTGTTACGGATTACAAAACCAGTTTTCTTCTCACTTGAAGTATTACGTGGTTTTTTATTATCCTTACGGTAACGTTTTTCCTTCTCAAAGCGGTCGTTTTTGCGACTGCCTTTTTTGAAATCATCTCGACGTTCACCACGACGATTGTCGCGACGGCGATCACGATCTCGACGATCCTCACCACGACGTCCTCCCTTGCCTTTACCACCGAAGCCATTACCTGATGGTTTAAATGGCAGTGGTTTCTCACGCGCAATTTCAACTTCTGGAAGACTATCTGGATCCTGAACTGTCAAACTTAGGATGTACATTGCCAATTCTTCTGGGCTGAATTCAGCTGCAAGTTTACGGGCATCTTTTGCGAATTTGTCAAAGTTTCCACGAACAGTCTCTTCAGCAAAGTCACGTTCAATTTTCTTCAACGCAACATGCTTTTTAGCTTGGAAGGCTTCTTCTGCTGTCGCTGGTTTCAACCCCTTCATGCGTTTCTTGGTCAAGTTTTCGATGATTTGAAGATAGCCCATCTCATTTGGTGCTACGAAAGTAATCGATTGACCTGACTTACCAGCACGACCTGTACGACCAATACGGTGAACATAGCTTTCAGGATCTTGTGGGATGTCATAGTTGTAGACATGTGTTACACCAGAGATATCCAAACCACGAGCTGCTACGTCAGTTGCTACGAGGACATCCAGGTTACCATTTTTGAAATCACGAAGGACACGAAGACGTTTGTTTTGGTCAAGGTCTCCATGAATCCCTTCAGCACGGAAGCCACGGATTTTCAGACCACGAGTCAACTCATCCACACGGCGTTTTGTCCGTCCAAATACGATTGCCAGTTCTGGTTGCTCTACGTCCATGAGACGAGTCATAGTGTCGAATTTTTCTTGTTCCTTAACACGGATATAGTACTGGTCAACTAGTTCTGTGGTCAACTCTTTAGCCGCAATCTTCACATGCTCAGGTTCTTTCATGAACTGAACCCCGATACGTTTGATAGCTTCTGGCATAGTTGCTGAAAAGAGTAAAGTTTGACGATTTTCTGGGACACGTGAGATGATGGCTTCAATATCCTCAAGGAAGCCCATGTTGAGCATTTCGTCTGCTTCATCAAGGATTAGAGTTTCAATATCTTGCAATTTCAATGCCTTGCGTTTGATCAAATCTAGGAGACGACCTGGTGTTCCCACCACGATATGGGCACCAGATTTAAGAGCCTTAATTTGTTTTTCAATGCTTGAACCACCATAAACAGAACGGACTTTTACACCCTTGCTTCGACCAAAACGGAAGAGTTCTTCCTGACTTTGCACAGCTAGTTCACGTGTTGGTGCAATGACCAAAGCTTGAATGGTTGCTTCTTCTGTACGAATCTTTTCAAGGGTTGGCAAGCCAAAGGCTGCGGTTTTTCCTGTACCTGTTTGAGCTTGTCCGATAACATCTTTTCCTTCAAGAGCCAGAGGAATGGTTTGCTCTTGGATAGGACTTGCTTCTACAAATCCTGCTTTTTCAATTTCTGCTAATAAATCAGCAGAAAGGTTAAATTCATTAAATTTCACGTTATTCTTCTTTCTAAAGATGGTGCGAAGCCATCCTATAGCGCTTAGTTTATACTTTTCTTGTCATGACGTACTTTCATATCTTTTATGAAAGACCGTGTTGCTTCTTTTCCACTAAAGAAAAGTACTGCTTTTTTGCAACCTATCTAGTATAACACAAGAGAGGGTCAAAAGATAGTCTAACCTCCTGATTAAATCATGTAAACGATTTTTCTATCGATTTTCTTCACTCAAAAAGTATTTGTTAGAGCATTCGGTTCCTGAAACTATTTTCCGTAGCAGATTTGTGCAAAAGTTTTTTTCTTGTGCTAGAATGAAAATCGAACAGGAGGAATAAAAATGTTAACATACGATTTAATTGTAATAGGATTTGGTAAGGCAGGTAAAACGCTTGCTGGAAAACTAGCTTCAGCTGGTAAAAAGGTTGCCCTTATCGAACGTAGTAAGGCGATGTACGGTGGAACTTGTATCAATATCGGTTGCATCCCAACTAAAACCTTGCTAGTTGCTGCTGAGAAAGACTTGTCTTTTGAGGAAGTCATGGCTACTAAAAATACGGTTACTACACGCCTCAATGGAAAAAATTATGCTACTGTAGCTGGTACAGGTGTAGATATCTTTGATGCTGAAGCACACTTTGTCTCAAACAAGGTTATTGAAATTCAAGCTGGTGATGAAAAACAAGAACTAACAGCTGAAACTATCGTCATCAACACTGGTGCTGTTTCAAATGTATTACCAATCCCAGGTCTTGCTACAAGTAAGAACGTCTTTGACTCAACAGGAATCCAAAACTTGGAACAATTGCCTGAAAAACTTGGAATTCTTGGTGGTGGAAACATTGGTCTTGAATTTGCTGGTCTTTACAACAAACTCGGAAGCAAGGTAACAGTCTTAGATGCAATGGACACTTTCTTACCTCGTGCAGAACCTTCCATCGCAGCTCTTGCTAAACAATACATGGAAGAAGACGGCATCGAATTGTTTCAAAACATCCATACTACTGAAATCAAAAACGATGGTGACCAAGTTCTTGTTGTGACTGAAAATGAAACCTATCGTTTCGATGCCCTTCTCTATGCAACAGGACGTAAACCAAATGTTGAACCTCTACAACTTGAAAATACAGATATTGAACTAACTGAACGTGGTGCTATCAAGGTGGACAAACATTGTCAAACAAACGTTCCTGGTGTCTTTGCAGTTGGAGATGTCAACGGCGGCCTTCAATTCACTTACATTTCACTTGATGACTTCCGTGTTGTATACAGCTACCTTGCTGGTGATGGCAGCTACACCCTTGAAGACCGTCTCAATGTACCAAATACTATGTTCATCACACCTGCACTTTCACAAGTTGGTTTGACTGAAAGCCAAGCTGCTGAATTGAAGCTTCCATACGCTGTTAAGGAAATCCCTGTTGCAGCTATGCCTCGTGGACATGTAAATGGTGACCTTCGTGGTGCCTTCAAAGCTGTTGTCAATACTGAAACAAAAGAAATTCTTGGCGCAACTATCTTCTCTGAAGGTTCACAAGAAATCATCAACATCATCACTGTTGCAATGGACAACAAGATTCCATACACTTACTTCACAAAACAAATCTTCACTCACCCAACCTTGGCTGAGAACTTGAATGACTTGTTTGCGATTTAATAGATTTAATAATAGAAAGCAGCCCTCCTTGGGCTGTTTTTCTTTTTCTAAAATCTCAAATCTGTCTTTTTCAGCATTTATGATATAATAGAAACATGAAATTAAAAACTACTTTGGGCCTTCTTGCTGGGCGTTCTTCTCACTTTATTTTGAGTCGTCTTGGACGTGGAAGTACGCTGCCTGGAAAACTTGCCCTTCAATTTGATAAAGATATTTTACAACATTTAGCGAAGAACTATGAGATTGTTGTGGTAACTGGTACCAATGGAAAAACCTTGACAACCGCTCTCACTGTCGGTATCCTTAAGGAAATTTATGGTCAAGTTTTAACTAATCCAAGTGGTGCCAACATGATCACAGGGATTACAACGACTTTCTTGACTGCAAAATCTTCAAAAACTGGAAAAAATATTGCGGTTCTTGAAATCGATGAAGCTAGTCTCTCACACATCTGTGACTATATCCAGCCTAGTCTTTTCGTCATTACCAATATCTTCCGTGACCAAATGGACCGCTACGGTGAGATTTATACGACCTACAACATGATTTTGGATGCTATTCGAAAAGTTCCTACTGCTACTGTTCTGCTGAATGGTGACAGTCCTCTTTTCTACAAGCCTGCTATTCCAAATCCTGTTCAGTATTTTGGCTTTGATATGGAAAAAGGTCCAGCAAAGCTTGCTCACTACAATACTGAAGGTATTCTCTGCCCAGACTGTCAAAGTATTTTGAAATATGAGCTTAATACTTATGCCAACTTAGGAGCTTATATCTGCGAAAACTGTGGATGTAAACGCCCTGACTTGGATTACCGTCTGACAGAATTGGTTGAGTTAACCAACAATCGCTCTCGCTTTGTTATTGACGGACAGGAATACGGTATTCAAATCGGTGGACTCTACAATATCTACAATGCTCTGGCTGCGGTTGCTATTGCGCGTTACCTTGGTGCTGATTCTCAACTGATTAAGCAAGGATTTGATAAGAGTCGAGCTGTTTTTGGACGCCAAGAAACCTTCCAAATCGGTGACAAGGAATGCACACTGGTTCTCATCAAGAATCCTGTTGGTGCTACCCAAGCTATTGAAATGATAAAACTCGCTCCTTATCCATTTAGTCTATCTGTTCTCCTCAATGCGAATTATGCAGACGGGATTGATACCAGTTGGATTTGGGATGCTGATTTTGAACAAATTACTGAGATGGATATCCCAGAAATCAACGCCGGTGGCGTTCGTCATTCTGAAATCGCTCGTCGTCTTCGAGTAACTGGTTATCCAGCTGATAAAATCACTGAAACAAGTAGTCTGGAACAAGTTCTTAAAACGATTGAAGTCCAAGACTGCAAACATGCTTATATCCTTGCGACTTATACTGCTATGCTGGAATTCCGAGAATTACTGGCCAATCGTCAGCTTGTTAGAAAGGAGATGAACTAATGGTTTATACTTCACTTTCCTCAAAAGACGGCAACTATCCTTACCAGCTAAATATCGCCCACCTCTATGGCAATCTCATGAATACCTACGGGGATAATGGGAATATCCTCATGCTCAAGTATGTGGCTGAAAAGCTAGGTGCTCACGTAACAGTTGACATCGTTTCTCTCCACGATGACTTTGACGAAAATCACTATGATATCGCCTTTTTCGGTGGTGGTCAAGACTTTGAACAAAGTATCATTGCTGGTGATTTGCCTGCTAAAAAAGTAAGCATCGATAACTTTATCCAAAATGATGGTGTTGTTCTAGCTATCTGTGGTGGCTTCCAACTATTGGGTCAATACTATATCGAAGCTTCTGGAAGACGTATCGAAGGTCTCGGTGTTATGGGACACTATACACTCAACCAAACCAACAACCGCTTCATCGGTGATATTAAAATTCATAACGAAGAATTCGATGAAACCTACTTTGGCTTTGAGAACCACCAAGGCCGTACCTTCCTCTCAGATGACCAAAAACCACTCGGTCAGGTCGTATACGGAAACGGAAATAATGAAGAGAAAATTGGCGAAGGCGTTCACTATAAAAATGTCTTTGGTTCTTATTTCCACGGACCTATTTTATCCCGTAATGCAAACTTAGCCTATCGCTTGGTCACTACTGCCCTCAAGAAAAAGTATGGTCAGGACATCGTCCTTCCAGCTTATGAGGACATTCTCAGTCAAGAAGTTGCTGAAGAATACAGCGATGTGAAAAGCAAGGCAGATTTTAACTAAACTTCCTATTTCCAGCATGCCATAGGCTGTTGGAATTTTTTTAAGCTCTTTTCCCCTTCTCTCTTGCATTTTCTACTATTTTTTGCAAAAATAGAGGGGTAGAAAGAAGGTAACATATGTCTAAATTACAACAAATTGTAACATATCTTGAATCAGAAAAGCTAGACGTCGCTGTCGTATCTGACCCCGTCACTATCAATTACCTCACTGGTTTTTACAGTGATCCACACGAACGCCAAATGTTCCTCTTTGTCCTTAGAGATCAGGAACCACTTCTCTTTGTTCCAGCTCTTGAAGTTGAGCGCGCAACAAGCACTGTCTCTTTCCCAGTTGTTGGTTATGTAGACTCTGAAAACCCTTGGAAAAAAATCCAAAATGCCTTGCCACAACTTGATTTCAAACGTGTCGCAGTTGAGTTTGATAACCTCATCTTGACTAAATACCACGGTTTAAAATCTGTCTTTGAAACTGCTGAATTTGAAAACTTAACTCCACTAATCCAGCGTATGCGCTTAATTAAGTCAGCTGACGAAGTACAAAAGATGATGGTAGCAGGTGTCTATGCAGACAAGTCTGTCAAAGTTGGTTTTGACAATATCTCTCTTGACAATACTGAAACTGATATTATCGCACAGATTGATTTTGCCATGAAACGCGAAGGCTATGAAATGAGCTTTGATACTATGGTCTTGACAGGTGATAACGCTGCAAATCCACACGGTATTCCTGGAGCCAACAAGGTTGAAAACAATGCCCTTCTCCTTTTTGACCTCGGTGTAATGGTCAATGGTTATGCATCAGATATGACTCGTACAGTCGCTGTTGGTAAACCTGACCAATTCAAGAAAGACATTTACAACTTGACTCTTGAAGCCCAACAAGCTGCCCTTGACTTTATCAAACCTGGTGTCACTGCGCATGAAGTAGACCGTGCTGCCCGTGAAGTTATCGAAAAAGCAGGTTATGGTGAGTACTTCAACCACCGTCTCGGTCATGGTATCGGTATGGATGTCCACGAATTCCCTTCAATTATGGAAGGAAACGATATGGTTATCGAAGAAGGCATGTGCTTCTCTGTTGAACCTGGTATCTACATCCCTGGTAAAGTCGGTGTCCGCATCGAAGACTGTGGTGTTGTGACAAAAGACGGCTTTGACCTCTTTACAAGTACCAGCAAAGATTTGCTTTATTTTGATTAAAAAGTATATTATAAAAAAAAATAAGATGGAAAAGCTTAACTTTCCATCTTATTTTTTGATTTGATAATAAATTTTATCAGCTCTATAACCTTTTCGTTCAACTGCATTTGGAATCGTCTTCCAAAAAGTCATACCCGCCTTTTCCATAACACGACCAGATGCTGGGTTTAGACTTACATAGCAAGCATCAACCTCTTCAAATCCAATCTCATCTAGACAGTATGATAAAACTGCCTTCAAGGCTTCTGTCATGAGTCCTCGTCCCCAGTAGTCCATCCCTAAGATATATCCAATCTCACAGCTAGAGTTTTCTTCATCCACACTAACAAGACTGATATCTCCAATGGTATGGTCTGAATTTTCTTTAAGACAAATGGCCCATTTGTAGTAATTTGGATCGTCATAGGATTTTACCCAATTGCCAATAGAATTTTGAGTCTGTTCAACATTCAGGTGTGGATTCCAAGTCACATAAGTCAGATTTTCTGAGCGTGAAGCCCAATTATCAAACATGGCTTGAGCATCACCTTCCACAAATCTCCTCAGTATCAAACGTTCTGTCTTAATAGTTTGTGTCCCTAGTGCTTTCATAATGGTAACTCTCTTTCTATTTGAATGTTCAAGCTAAAAAGGTCCACTGGACCTTCTTAGCTTTCTTATTTCTAGGCTCGGGGTAAAAACACTACACTCATAAACATTGAGAAAACAACAGTTTCCTCTAATTTCATGACGCAGTCGCTGTCTGGCTTGAAATGCACTTTAGCAAGTTTTTTCAAGCCTAGTCAGCCTTGCGGGGGTGAGACAAGGAAAATCGAACTCTTCGAGTTACCGACCTGCCTCGTTTCCCTATTCCTAGATTCGGGGTAAAAACCTCCACTGGAGGTTATTCTTGCTTTCTAATTTCTAGGCTCAAGGTAAAAAGGTCCCCCGGACTTACTCTCACTTTCTTATTTCTAGGTGAGAGGGTAAAAACCTCCACTGGAGGTTTTTACTCCCAAAACTTATCAAATACGGTGATTGGTAAGTGGCGTTTGTGTTGGCCTTTGTACCACCATTTTTCAATGGTGGCTTGGGCTTCTGGGCTGACTTGCTTTCCTTCGAGGTAATCATCAATTTCATTGTAAGTGACTCCCAAGGCTACTTCATCTGCAATGCCTGGTTTTTCTTCTTCCAAATCTGCTGTTGGGATTTTTTCATAGAGGGCTGGATCAGCTCCAAGTTCCTTCAAAAGCTGTTTTCCTTGGCGTTTATTGAGGCGATAGAGTGGGAGAATATCTGCACCACCGTCACCAAACTTGGTAAAGAAACCTGTGATATTTTCCGCAGCATGGTCTGTCCCGATAACAGCTCCGCTATGAGCACCTGCAAGGGCATATTGGGCAATCATTCGGCTACGAGCCTTGATATTTCCTTTGTTAAAATCGGAAACAGGACTGCCTGTTGCTTCTACTGCTGCCGTCATAGCATCAGCAGAGTCCTTGATATTCACTACCAGGCTCACATCTGGCTGGATAAAAGCTAGGGCTTTTTGGGCATCTGCTTCATCAGCTTGCACTCCATAAGGCAAACGAACAGCGATAAATTTATAGCTGTCGTCACCTGTTTCTGATCGCATTTCTTCCATGGCTAATTGAGCCAAGCGTCCTGCCAAGGTCGAGTCCTGTCCCCCAGAAATTCCTAAGACAAATGTCTTTAAAAAAGGATGTTTTTTCAAGTATCTTTTCAAAAAGTCAATCGAACGACGGATTTCTTCCTGGGCATCAATCACTGGTTTAACCCCCAGTTCTTGGATAATGGTCTCTTGCAAACTCATTCTTCTTCTCCTTCACCTAGAGCTTCCTTACGCATTTTATCAATCAAGTCCATCTTGTCCTGCCATACATCACGAGCCAAGTCGACAGGGTAATGTTGTGGGTTAAGAACGCGTTTGTATTCGTCCCAGAGCTTGTCAAATTCCTTACGAGCATAGGCTTGAATTTCAGGCAGTGTTGGCAAGTCATAGACCAGTTTACCATCCTTAAAAATATCAACCAAGAGAGGAACAGCATCAAAATTACGGACAGTTTTCTTGATGTAAGTATAGGTTGGATGGAACATCTTGATTTCAGTCATGCTAGCAACATCGACACCATCATAGGTAATGTAGTCACCTTCTGACTTGCCTTTTTCACGACTGGTGATGCGCCAAACTTGTTTCTTCCCTGGCGTTGAAACCTTCTCTGCATTGTTTGAAAGCTTGATGGTATTGCGCATATGACCGTTCTCATCTTCGATGGCAACAACCTTGTAAACTGCTCCAAGTGCTGGTTGGTCATAAGCAGTGATGAGCTTAGTCCCTACACCCCAGACATCAATCTTAGCTTTTTGCATTTTGAGGTTAAGGATGGTATTCTCATCAAGGTCATTTGATGCATAGATCTTAGCATCTGTAAATCCTGCCTCGTCCAGTTGTTGACGAACTTTTTTAGAAATATAGGCGATATCTCCAGAGTCAATACGGACACCAAGGAAATTAATCTTATCACCAAGTTCACGCGCAACCTGAATTGCTGCTGGAACACCGATCCGAAGAGTATCGTAGGTATCCACTAGGAATACACAGTTTTTGTGCGTTGAGGCATAAGCCTTGAAAGCCTGATAATCATTGCCATAGACTTGTACCAAGGCGTGAGCATGAGTCCCTAGAACAGGAATACCGAAGAGCTTACCAGCACGTACATTACTAGTTCCATTGGCACCACCAATGACAGCGGCACGAGTTCCCCAGATAGCTGCATCCATTTCTTGAGCACGACGTGTACCGAACTCCATCAAAGGCTCATCTTCAATGACTGAACGAATACGAGCCGCCTTAGTCGCAATCAAGGTTTGAAAGTTGACGATGTTCAAGAGAGCTGTTTCAACCAATTGACACTGAGCCAAAGGACCTTCCACTTGAACAATCGGTTCATTGGCAAATACCAAATCCCCTTCTTGAGCAGAACGTACAGTCAATTCCAACTTGAGATTACGGAGATATTCCAAGAAAGCACCATGATAACCAAGTGACTCCAAATAAGCAATATCGCTATCCGAAAAACGCAAATTTTCAAGGTATTTCACAATTCGTTCCAAACCTGCAAATACAGCATAACCGTTTTTGAAAGGTTGTTGGCGGAAATAAACTTCAAAAACTGCTTTCTTGTTATGAATGCCTTGGTCGAAGTAAACTTGCATCATGTTAATTTGATACAAATCAGTGTGCAAAGTTAAACTATCATCTGGGTACATATACTGTCCTTCTTCCCTATTTGTAAAAAGATGAAAATGTTTCTTCTTTTCTCATAAATTAGTACTATTATAACACATTTTCTCGATATTGATAAAAAGCTAACAAGCTATTCCATGCTCTCGAGTTCATCCATATCTTTTTCATACTTTTTCTGAGCCCATTCACCATAACTTTTTAATCCTAAGTTTCCAATAAAGACCCAAGGAAGATAAAGGAGATATGTAATGACCCATGCATAAATATACTTAATATGAAGAGGGTTGTGCTGATAAATTTCGATATTGAACTGGTAGTTCTGTAGCATCAAGGTAGCTGTAATCACTAGAGTTAATAATAGGCAACCTAAAATTGTAAAATGAAAACGACTATAGTAGGTCACACCTAGACTTCGAGCACGGTTGAAAAAGTAAAAATTCCCTATGATTATAATTACGAGAAGCATGCTAGGATTAAAAAGGCTTGGTGCTAACACTGATATGAAATAAGCTAGAAACAATAATCCGATAGAAATATGAAAACTCTCTGCACCAGCTTTATGAAGTTGTTGCTCTTCTCTTTCATCTAATAATTGATAATAATAAAATCTATTTTTCATCTTCTTCCTCCCAAAATAATTGGTCTAAAGTTTTGCCTAAGCATCTGCAAATGGACTGGCAAAGGGAGAGACTAGGATTATATTTCCCAGCTTCTATCAAACCGATAGTCTGTCTAGTCACACCTACAGCTTCTGCCAAGTCACCTTGTGTCATATCATGCTCTACTCGAGCTAGTTTTAATTTTAAATTCTTAACCACTTCTTACCTCCTCCTTAATTTTAAAAGTCGCGCTTCTTCTAAGTTCATTATATCATATAGTTTATATTATGCAATATATATCTGTCAATTTGTACGATTTTTTTAACAAGAAACTCTCTACCAGCTAAATGATAGAGAGTTTTCTGCTTATTCAAATTTTTTCAAAATATCTACAACGTCACTTCTCTGTTTGACTTGATAGGCTCTGATTCCTAGACTTTCAGCCATCTTAGTGTTGTCTGCTATATCATCAAGAAAGACACAATTTGCTGGATTCAACTGATATTTATGGAGGATTTCTTCAAACATTTTTCGATCAGGTTTGATAGCCTTGATATCACAGGAAAGAACAAAACCATCTAAAATCTTTTCTAGAGGTGCTAGTTGATCTTTCAATAATTCATAAAAAACTGGTGAGGTATTAGATAGAACAAAAATACGATGGCCATTTTTCTTTAAACGTGCAAGAAGCGGAAAGACTTCCGTGTAAATATCGATATAGGCAGGCCAGTTCCAAATGATTTCTTCAACCTTTTTCTGATAGCAATCTCCTAACAGGGAAAGAACGTTATCAACCAATTCTTCTCGAGTCAAGGTCCCCAGGTCCAATCTTTCCCAGAGTCCCGACTGAAAAATAGCCTTGTCTAAAATTAGATAATCTTTCTGAGTTTTAGCTACAGCCTTCAAAATCTTATCCTTGTTCCATTCCAGTAGAACATTACCCATATCTAGTATGATATCCATTAACTCACCTCCATTATGAAGTGCCACTCTCTTCAATCGTTCATTTTCCGTTTACAACTCTTTTTGATAATAGTGCCTTTGTCCAGTATACGGATAGTCTTTTAAGGTAAAGACTTCCTTGTAGCCCTGCTTTTGATAAAAGGCTGGCGCTTGAAACTGATAGGTATTCACAAAAGCAAAGCGACAGTTTCTCTTCTTAGCTTCACTCTCTGCTTGCTGCAATAGTTGGGAGCCGAATCCTTGTCCTCGCAAATCCTCTTTCACAAATAAATACTCGATTTCTAGCCAATTTCCAAAGGTCTCTGCTACTAAACCAGCCATGAGTTGACCGCTATCATCTTCGACATAAAGGTTAAGTGGCTCACTTTCAGCTGCTTCTCTCTTAGAACGATTATAGGAGCGAATCAAATTCCCTATTTCCTGTGATTTCTGAGTCTCTGTATTATCCAATCGAATGTGCATCAAAACCTCCTCGAAGATACTTATAGCTTGATTATAGTCTTATTACCAAGAGCTGTCAAACTAGAAAACTCATCAACCTAAGTTGATGAGAGTAAAACTTATTTTCTAAATTTCCATTGGCTATAAATACCAAATGCGACAATCCAGATAGCTGAACCTCTAGCTCCCATTACAGTTGATTCTTGTAAGAAGAGTGTTCCAAATACAAAGATAAAGAAGAGCATGGTCAGAGGATTTAGCAAGCGGTATTGAGGCATGAGATAGCCATTTGCCATAAAGTCTTTAGACTTGCGATACTTGAGATGGGCTACCATAATCAAGATGTAGATGGCGATATAAACACCTGATGAAGAAGCTGTAATCAAAGCAAAGGCATCTGATACGCCAGGAAGTACATTGATGAAGGCTGCAAAACCAATCAATACGGCAGAAGCAATGATTGCATTCTGAGGAACGTTGTGACGTGAGAGCGTGTCTGCCTTAATAGCTTTCAAGAAACGATTTGGTGAATCATGGGCAATTTGGTACAAGTGACGACCTGTTGAGTAAAGGGTTGAATTCAAGGCTGACGCTGCTGAAGTCAAGACAACAAAGTTAATTAAAGCTGCAGCCCACTTAAGACCAACAAGTTCAAATACCGTTACAAATGGTGAATCTGTCGCAGAAAGCTCACGCCAAGGAATAATAGACATGATGGCTAAGAGAGCTCCACCGTAGAAAAAGATAATTCGCAAAGGAATTTCCTTAACAGCCTTAGGCAATACTTTTCGAGGATCCTTGGTTTCAGATGTTGTAACACCGATAAACTCAATCATCAAGTAAGCAAAGAAAACCATCTGGAAGGCCATGACAAAGTTCATACCTCCATTTGGGAAAAGGGAGAAGTGTTCACTGATATTAGCAAGACTTGCTGAACCATAAGGCGTTTCAAAGCCAGTCAAAACTAGAAAGACACCTGTCGCAATCATGGCAAGAATGGCCACGATTTTGATCATAGCAAACCAAAATTCTACTTCACCAAAGATTTTAACGGCAATCAGATTGACCAATCCCAAAATTGTTAGGAATACAACCTGAATCAACCAAGATGGCCAGGATGGAAACCAAAACTGAACATAGTGAGCAATAGCCGTGATCTCAGCCATACCGATAAAGACTACTGAGAGCCAGTATGACCAGACTGAGAAGTAACCCCAGCCCTGACCAAGATAACGCGTGATAAAGTTGATAAAGGTATGTTGCTCCGGATCTTGGTACAACATTTCCCCGATAGCACGCATCATAAGATACATAAAGCCACCCGTAATCATATAGACCAAGACGATTGACGGACCTGTCAAACTTATAGAGCGACCAGCCCCTAGAAACAGTCCCGTTCCGATTGTTCCTGCAATCGCCATAACCTGAACATGACGATTGGTTAACCCACGTTCCATTTTATTTTTCTTTTTGTGCTTATTTTCTGAATTCATATAGTCTCCTCTAGTTTTTAGAATTAAGAAAAGGAGTGATGGGAAGCGCTTTCCCTGTATCTACTCCTTCTTTTCATTCCTATTAAACTGTTTTTTCTACTTTTAAGATTTTAACATCATAGCTTCCTACAGGTGTTTCAATCGTAGCGGTATCACCTGTTTTCTTACCAATCAAGGCTTGCCCAATTGGGCTTTCATTTGATACTTTACCTGCAAAGGCATCTGCACCCGCTGATCCCACGATGATATATACTTCTTCGTCGTCTTCACCAATTTCTTGGATTGTTACTGTTTTCCCGATAGCAACTTCATCTTGAGCAACCGCATCGCTATTGACAATCTCAGCATAACGGATTTTTGTTTCCAAGCTAGAGATTTGTCCTTCAACAAAGGCTTGCTCGTCCTTAGCTGCTTCATACTCACTATTTTCTGACAAGTCACCGTATGAACGCGCAATCTTGATGCGTTCTACAACTTCTGGACGACGAACTAGTTTCAACTCTTCTAATTCTTTTTCGAGTTTTTCCTTTTCTTCAAGGGTCATTGGATATGTTTTTTCTGCCATTTTTCTCAACTTTCTTTTGATTAAATTTAAATTTCTTTAGGTAGTAAAGCAAAATTATGTGGTAAACCACATAATTTTACAATGAAGACAAAGTCTTTTTAAAGCTTTCCTTAAATGATTTTAGTCAGTATCGACCTTTTAAAATTTGTGCCTAAACCGAATGATTCTATCACTTCTAGACTCAGGTTCAAATAAGAGGTAAGTTTTTACTTTCGCAATTTCCGAACGCTTAAACTTGTGGATTTCAGGCGTTTCTGATCATAGCGGAAAGACTGGTAGGACTTGCTTTGATGAGCGTGAAAAGAAGAGATTCTTTTCTACATTCACGGATTTAATAGCAAATCTTGTTCTAAGAGTTAGTTTGAACTACTTGATTGTGTCAGTTTACTGTTAACATGCTCTGCAACGTTTCGATCATGTTCTTCTCGTGTCGTTGCAAAGTAAACCTTGCCATCTTGTACATTAGCTACAAAGTAAAGATAGTCGCTCTTAGTTGGATTGATACTTGCTTCAATTGCATCCAGACTTGGACTGTCTACTGGGCCAGGCATTAAGCCAAGGTTTGTATAAACATTATATGGTGAATTGATTGTTGTATCAATTGCTGCATCATCTGCCAAGCTAATATTTTGTCCTAGCTTACCTTCTGCATAGAGAATAGCAATATTACTTTGGAGCGGCATACCAAGGTTCAAACGATTATAGAAAACTCCAGCGATCAGTTTGCGATCATCAGTTTTCAAACCTTCTTTTTCCACAAGTGATGCGATGGTGAGGAGTTCATTCACTGTCAAGTTCTTTTCTTTGATTGCAGTGTAATGTGCTGACAAGTTTTTGTCCATAGCTGCCACCATTTCATCAATCAAGCTTTCAATAGTTGTGCTTTCTTTGATAGCATAAGTTGCTGGGAATAGGTATCCTTCTAAACGATAACGAACACCACTTTCTTTAGTTGGTAGACTTTCGAGAAGGGTTGGATACTTAGCAACTAATTGAGAGATGAAGGTTTCATCTTGCACTTTTGCCAAGAAGGCATCTGCAGTTAAAGGTTCTTTAAAGTCTCCTTGAAGCTGACCAACTGTTTGTGCGATTTGATCAAGGGTATAACCTTCGGGGATTGTAAGATTTGCAAGTGCAACCTCTTGAGGTTGAGGTGTTCCACCCTTTTGCAATTCTTTGATGATATCATCTGTACTCATGCTCTTTTGCAAATTATAGTAACCAGATTTTAGATCAGAGTAGTCTTTATACTTAGCATAAAGGCTAAAGATAAAACCATGTTTTACCAATCCAGAGTTTTCTAAGGTATCACCAATTTGCTGAAGATTAGCCCCTTCTGGAATCTGAACCGTGACATACTGTTTTGAATTTGCATCAACCGATTGGAGTGCAGATTCGACATAACGGTAACCAAAGAATCCACCCACACCTAGTAAAATCAATAAAACAAATACTGTTACGAAAAATCCTTTCAAGCGTGATTTTTTCTTTTTCTTGATTGGTTTCACTGATTCTTTACGACTTCTTCTAGGAAGTTCCGTTCTAGTTTCAACTGGAGCAACTGGTTCTTGACTTGGAGTTTCTTTTGCAAGAACTGTTGGTTTCGGTTGAGGTTTAATATTCTTTCGAGCAGGACTTGGTTTGGCCTGATTCGTACGATAAGAAACTGGAATCCTTGTCGAAATAGCATTGAACTCTCTCTCTTCTTCCACTGGTTGAGCAGGTTCAAGAGGCTTGACAGGTTGAACAGGTTCTGTCGTTGGTAGAGGATCTGGAGCTACAGTTGGCTCTGAAGCTACAACTGGTTCTGGAGCAACAGAAGTTTCAACTGAATCATCTTGTAAAACTGGACGTGGTGGAACTGCTGGAGCATTAGCAAGCAATTCATCCACTAAAGAAACAGAATTGGCCATCAAGTCTTCTACCGAAGGCTCTTCCACTGGTTTTTCCGCTTCTGAACTATTACTTAAATTTGAAAACAAATCATCGTTGCTACTTTTCGTATTTGAGAGGCCGTCTTCTCTTTTTAATCTTTCTAAATCTCTTAAAATTTGTTCTTTAAAACTTAACTTTTCTTCTTCTGGAGAATTTTCGCTCAAAGGTGTTACCTCCTTGTTGATAATCCATAATATTATATCTTAAAAACTAAAGAAAAGCAACCATAGATGCCTTTCTGATGCCTAATTCGTGTTTTCCCAGACCATATCATACCATTCTTCACCAGCAAAAGTCGACTTGGATTTTCCTTCATTCACAAAACCATGTTTTTCATAATATCCAATAAGATAGTCATGGCAGGTTAGATTGATTCCCTCACGCTCATGCTTAAGAGCTACCTCTTTCAATGCTGCCAGTAGTTTTTTTCCCAATCCTAGAGATTGAGCTTTTTTAGCTATAGAAAGACACGTAACAGATATATAACCACCTGCTCTATGACTGTGATCTTGTATGTCTTCTGTAAAGGACTGGTCTTGTAAATGTCGATGAGGGACTACTGGTCCCTCAATATAGCCTAGTATTTCCCCCTCTTTTTCAGCCACTAAAAAACTGGTCTTAATTTCCTTCAGATGAGCTTCAAAAACAGGACGAGGAATGGCTTCTTCAATTGAAAAATTTTCTAGTTCAATTTCAAAGATACGATCTAAATCTGTCAATCTAGCTTGTCTAATAATCATATTTCCTCCTGATAATAGGGATTCTGCCATCGCATGAGAAAGTCAACTTCACTGCTCCTTTCTCCATCTACGATCCCCTGTTCTACAAATCCATTCATTTCAAAGTAGGCCAGCAACTCATCCTCACAAAGCAGATAAATACCTGGTCTATCTTGCTGACGGGTAACTTCCTTCAAAGCTGCTAGCAACAAAGTTCCAAAACCTTGCCCTTGGTAATCGGGATGAACAGCTAAATCTTCAAGGATGATTGAGTTCTCATTAATGAATTCCTCACCTCCAATCTCAAGCATCCATTTTCTTAAAGAGGGAATAGGAAGTATCGTCGCAGTGATATAAGCAATCCCTTGATCATCCAGGCTAGCTAAGAGAAACGTACCCGCATGGTTGCGGATACGTTCTTCTATTATTTTTCTATTCAATATTTCTAGGGAGCTTGAAATACTTTCTTGTATCAAGTAAATCTGATCAATATCTGATTGCTGAGCTTCCCTGATTTTAATTGGAAATTCCATGATCTTCCTTACTGAACATTGCTTGTCAAATTAGACAAGAGACGTTCGAATGAATATTCATAAGTTTGGATATCGCCAGCTCCCATGAAAACATAGACAGCATTGTCATGGTCTAGGAGTGGAGAAACATTTTCAACTGTGATAACTTGATGTTTCTTGTTGATTTTATTGGCAAGGTCTTCTACCTTGACATCACCATGGTCCACCTCACGAGCTGAACCGTAGATTTGTGCGAGGTAAACTGCATCAGCCTGATTCAAGGCTTGGGCAAAATCATCCAACAAGGCAATTGTACGAGTAAAGGTATGTGGTTGGAAAATTGCCACGATTTCCTTGCTTGGGTATTTTTGACGTGCAGCATCTAGCGTCGCAATGATCTCAGTTGGATGGTGAGCAAAGTCATCGATGATAACCGTATTATTAACAACCTTTTCTGTAAAGCGACGTTTCACTCCACCAAAAGTCTTCAAGTGTTCACGCACTAAATTCAAATCAAAGCCAGCAGTATAAAGCAAACCAATCACTGCTGTGGCATTCATGATATTGTGGCGACCGAAAGTTGGAATGTGGAATTGACCCAACTCTTGACCACGGAAGTGAACGGTAAAGGTTGAACCTGTTGTAGAACGAAGCAAGTCACTTGCTACAAAGTCATTACCTTCTGTTTCAAAACCGTAATAATAGATTGGGGCATTTGCTGTAATCTTACGCAACTCAGCATCTTCACCGTAAACGAACAAGCCTTTAGTAATTTGTTTGGCATAATCATTGAAGGCGTTGAAGACATCTTCCAAGCTTGTGAAATAGTCAGGGTGGTCAAAATCGATGTTAGTGATGATAGAGTACTCTGGGTGATATGGCATGAAATGGCGCTCATACTCGTCTGATTCAAAGACAAAATACTTGGCATTTGCAGAACCACGACCTGTACCATCTCCGATCAAGTAGCTAGTGTCAGTAATGTGTGACAAGACGTGAGAAAGCATCCCAGTCGTTGACGTCTTACCGTGTGCACCAGCAACTCCCATGCTGATAAAGTCACGCATAAAGCTACCAAGAAACTCATGATAACGTTTGTAGCTGATACCATTTTGGTCAGCATAAGCAATTTCAACATTGTTATCTGGACGGAAGGCATTACCAGCGATAATTTCTAAATCTCCTTGAAGATTTTTTTCATCAAAAGGTAAAATTGTAATTCCTGCTTGCTCTAGTCCACGTTGTGTAAAGTAGTACTTTTCAACGTCAGAACCTTGCACCTTGTGCCCCATTTGATGTAACATCAAAGCCAAGGCACTCATACCTGATCCTTTGATTCCGATAAAATGATAGGTTTTTGCCATTTTCTTCCCCTCTATTCGCTCATTCTAGTCAAGTTAAGCTCTTGGGCCACTTGACGTTCTTGTTCTTTTTGTTTACTTTTTTTGTTATAAATTTGGCTTTTCTTTAAAAAGTCATAATTGTTTTTCTTGGAATGACTTGTTTCACCATCTGAAATTGGATGTTCCACTTGAGAAACTGTTTCTGCCAAAATATAGTGAGACTGACCTAACTTCTGACTATATTTCGCAAATTCTCCTGGATTTTCTTTTTGAAAAGGTGCTGTCGGTTGATTTGCTGGACGCACATTGCTTGTCTTCGGTTGACGTCTCGTATGACTTACATCCTGAGTCAAATATCGAGCCGAGCGCTTCTTTTTCAAATCCGCGCGCGCTTCTTCACGCGCTAATTCAGCATAGGATTTTTCTTTTTTCTCAATCGGTTTTACAAGAGGCTTTGCTTCCTCTTGTTTTTTGTCTTTAGTGATTGGAGACCATTCCAAGTAGTTTTTATCTTGGTAATCACCTTTTATATTACTGATGAAATCAGACTCATCATAGAGATTCATAACTGGCATTTCTGTCAACATGACTTCATCATCTGCCACTATTGGAAATCGTTTTTGTGTCATATTTATTTCCTTTCAATACACCATTATAGCGTAATGTCTTGATTTTTCAAGTATAGGCTCATGAAATCCCTAAAATTTCTCGTATTTCAGCTAGACTCAGACTACCACGAGACTCTGTTCCATCCAAGATTTCAGAAACAAGATTTTTCTTTTTCTCTTGTAATTCTTGAATCTTTTCTTCAATTGTACCTCGAGTCACAAGGCGATAAACTTCAACAGCTTGCTCTTGCCCCATACGATGGGCGCGACCGATAGCCTGCGATTCAACTGCAGGATTCCACCATAAGTCTACTAAAATGACTGTATCGGCACCAGTGAGATTGAGACCGACCCCGCCGGCCTTTAGAGAAATTAAAAATACATCGCGCTCCCCTTGATTAAAGGCTTTGGTCATCTCTTGACGTTCTTGTGAAGGAGTTGAGCCCGTAATTTTAAAGGAAGTCAAGCCTAAGTCAGGCAGCTCTTGCTCAATCCGATCCAGCATACCTCTAAATTGTGAGAAAATAAGTACACGGTGTCCACCTTCAGCAATCTGAACCAGCAAATCTCGTAAACTATCCAGCTTTCCGCTCTCTCCTTGGTAGTCCTCCATAAAGAGCGCAGGCGTATCACAAATCTGACGCAGACGCATGAGTCCAGTCAAAATTTCGACGCGATTTCGTTGAAATTCCGAATCGCTTACCTGTCCCAAACGTTCCTGCATCTGTTGCAGTTGAGCAAGATAGATAGCTTTTTGTTGATCCTCCAGTTCATTCTTATAGACAACTTCAATCAAGTCAGGCAACTCTGTCAAAACCTCTTCTTTCTTACGTCTCATGACAAAGGGTTTGATAAATTGAGCCACTCTCTCAGTTGATAGTTTCATAAAATCCTTCTTAGCAGGTAAGAGACCTGGTAAGACAATCTGAAAAATCGACCAGAGTTCTCCCAGATGATTTTCAATCGGTGTTCCTGATAGTGCAAAGACAGATGGAACCACAAATCGTCGCAAACTTTGAGCAATCTTCGTTTGTGCATTTTTCATGACTTGAGCTTCATCTAGAAAAAGAAAATCAAAAGATAAGTCTCGATAAATTTCACTATCTTGACGGAAAGTAGCATAGCTTGTCACATAAATCTGATGATTTTCTGCCAAAATTGACTCTCGATGAGATTTTAAGCCATGCACGACCACGACATCCAAATCTGGAGCAAACTTTTGAAATTCATCAGTCCAGTTATAGATTAAGCCAGACGGAGCAAGGATTAGGACACTAGTATCTGCTTGAACATGACTACTTAAAAAGGCGATGGTTTGCAAGGTCTTCCCAAGTCCCATATCATCTGCTAAAATCCCACCAAAGCCATAATGGTGAAGCATCTGAAGCCACTGAATTCCCTTTTTCTGATAGTCTCTAAGTTCTGCTTGGATATTCAGCTCTTTCATCGGAAAATCTTCTGGATGCGTCAAATCATGGGCCAGATTGCGAAATTCTTCGGTGAAAGAAATTTGATCCTGATCCTTAAATAGATGAGATAGGGTATAAGCTAGGGATTTACGAGCTCGAAAAGCTCCATCTTGTAGGTCCTCTATCCCTAATTCTTCTAAATCCTGACGGATACGCTTGGTCTGATCATCGAAATAGTAAACCTGATTCGAAGAGCTGATGTAATAATCCTGCTTCTCAACTAGCGCTTTCATCGCTCGATCGATTTCTTCTTGATCTATATTTTGAAAATCAAATTGAATTTCTAATAGGCTTCCCTTGGATGAGATGTGTACTTGAGGCTTCTGAACCTGATAGAGATCTTGCAAGCTCTCAGAAATCTTTAATTCTCCAAGCGCTTCAAAAGCTGGTAAAACCTCCTGAAAGAAGGTATGAACTGCATCAGCTTTCAAACTTTGACGCCATGAACGAAAATCTGCTTCAAATCCAGCAGATAGAGCCAACTGAAAGACTTGCTTCTCCAGTTGAATATCACTAGCAAAAGGAAGACTCTCCAGTTCATTGCGATTTGTTACTAAGCAAGTTTCATACTGAAACTGCATATCCAAACGAATAGAACCATCCTCTTCTCCTTCCATGTAGAAAGAAGGACGGAAAGACTGAATTTGAAGCGCATCAGGGGATTTTACCTCTCCTATGTCTTTAAACTGCGACAAGGTCGAAGCTAAAAGATCTCGATCACTAGTATCAAATTGTAAAATCTTTCTACCACCTTTATCAATAGGGACTTTTTTTAATTTTTCTATAAGTCTAGCTTGTTCTTTAGACAGAAGATAAAATGTACCTTTAGTAAACAAGACTTGTCCCTTATAAAACGAATTAAGTCCTACCTGTTGAAAAATTTCCATCTCAAAATAGTTGGACTTTTCTTCAATTTGAAAGGTAAACAAACCTGCTTGACCATCAAAATCTTGAAATACAAGGTGGTGATAATTCGAAATCTGATGGTCAAATTGAAATGCATCTAAGCCCATCAGCAGACTAACACCCTGCTCAAAAAAAGACAGTGGGAAATAGAGATGACGACCTTGATTCTGGAAAAAGAGAGTATCCCCTGCTTCATCTTCTAGAAGTCCCCGAAGGAAATCCAGAA
Organism: Streptococcus sp. HMSC056C01; assembly: GCF_001811305.1. Taxonomy (NCBI): domain Bacteria; kingdom Bacillati; phylum Bacillota; class Bacilli; order Lactobacillales; family Streptococcaceae; genus Streptococcus; species Streptococcus sp. HMSC056C01. The sequence continues at coordinate 181,655 of NZ_KV804192.1, read as the reverse complement.
CAAACTGACTACTTTCATCAAAACGACGAATATTCAAGGAAGTTTCATATAACTTCCCAATCATATAGGGTTTGCTAGTTTCTAAAACCTTCAGAAAAAGGGGTATATCTCGGATTACATAGAATTTCTGTGTCTGGATAAGACCGACTCTCAAAGTCCAAATAATGCGATTAGTCCCTGCTTCCACCTGACCTTGAGCAGACAACTGATAGATTTCAGAAAGACTAGGAATTTGGACAGATTCTAAAAACTTTCCTCCAAAAGTAACCTGAGTTTCGACTTTTTCCTTTTTTTCGTGCACATTTTCCAGATTTTCCAAAAGTTCCTTACCAATGTGATCGTTTTTCAGGTAATGCTCTAGTGCTGCCAGATGCACACAAAACCCTCTTTTTTGGAAAAAATCACAAGCACAAAAAACCAAATCATCATCCAGGCTATAGCGAATTTCTTCATCTGCTACACGCGCATAGAGACGATGGTCTTTCTCTTTGATAATTTCAATCTGACTAGTTTCGTAGAGTTGAGCTCCCTCCATTCGAAGCTTCCCTGGAATCAATTTAGCCATATTTTCCCCTTTACTTTATCCCTTAATTATACCACATTTCTTCTTACGAAAATAGCCTTCTCAGAAGAGTTCTCTTCTTGAAGGCTAATGGTTAAAGTTTCGTAAATGTTGAGATGATTCGTTGGCAAACTTCTTCCAAGACAGATGTCGGCATGGCTACATTTAAGCGAGCATGGAGGGCTCCTTCTTCACCAAAGTCCAAGCCCCTATTCAAGATAACCTTGGCTTCATCTCTTAAGAGACTTCTTAGCTCTTCATCGCTAATATCATAGGCTGAAAAATCAAGCCAAATAAGATAGGTTCCTTGAGGTTTCATGACCTTGATTTTCGTTTCTTTACCAAACAAATCCACTACATAATTGATATGCTTCTCAATCAGTTCTTTGAGTTCTGTCAACCAATCCTCCCCATAGCGATAGGCAGTTTCTGTTGCTAAATATCCCAAACCTGAGATTTCATGTTGATTATTGGCTAGCTGACGTTTTTGGAAAGCAAGTCTCAACTTTGGATTCTCGATAATAGCGTAAGAATTTTTCGTTCCAGCAATGTTAAAGGTCTTGGTAGCACTGCTTAAAATCAATGAAAATTCTTTAAAATCTTCATTTACCGTATTGAATGACTGGTGTTGATTTCCAAACAAGGCTAAATCTTGGTGAATCTCATCAGATACTAGCAAAACTCCATGTTTTTGACACAGTTGTCCAATCTTTTCCAAGACTTCTTTCTCCCAAACCCGTCCACCAGGATTATGAGGATTACAGAGAACGTAGAGCTTCACATCCTCTTCGATAAAATCTTTCTCCAATTGATCAAAGTCAATCTCAAAAAGTCCATCTTTTTCTACTAGAGAGTTGGTGATTAATCGACGATTGTTGAGCTTAATGCTCCGAGCAAAAGGAGGATAAACCGGTGTGTTAATCAGAACCGCTTCACCTTCTTTGGTAAAGGCTTGAATGGCTGTTGAAATGGCTGGTACTACTCCTTCGATAAAGACTAGAGCATCCTTATCAAAACGATAACCATGGTGTTTTTCTTCCCAGTCTTGAACGGCTTCAATCAAACCATCACTAGCATAGGTATAGCCATAGACTAATTGCTCCGCATAGTCATGGACAGTCTGACGAATCTCAGGTAAGACTTCAAAGTCCATATCAGCAATCCAGGCCGGCAATACTTGACGGTCAGTCTCTGCTTCTTTCCATTTATAAGTATGATGTCCAAAACGATTGGGCAAAGTCGTAAAATCATATCTTCCCATAGTCTTATCCTTCCAAGGCTTGACGCAAATCTTCAATCAAATCTCTAGCATCCTCAATACCAATAGACAAGCGCAAGAGGTCATCGGTCAGTCCATAAGAATGACGAACCTCTGCAGGAATGTCTGCATGGGTTTGAGTGGTTGGATATGTAATTAGACTTTCTACACCACCCAGACTTTCAGCAAAAGAGAATACTTTCAAAGTATTTAAGATATGAGGGATGCGCTTCTCATCTGCCACTTTAAAGGAAATCATTCCCCCACGACCTGTATACAAAACTTCTTTGACTGCAGGTGATTGTTCCAAAAAGGCTACGATTTCCTGAGCATTAGCTGTTGAGCGCTCCATACGAAGTGACAAGGTCTTGAGACCACGAATCAATTGATAACTATCAAATGGTGACAAGACAGCCCCTGTCGTGTTGAGATTGTAAAAGAGTTTTTCGTACAAATCAGCATTATCTGTCACAACTACACCAGCTAGAACATCATTATGGCCTGCAAGGTATTTTGTCGCCGAATGAAGGACAATATCTGCTCCATCTTCAATTGGACGTTGGTAAATCGGGCTATAGAAGGTATTGTCGACGACAACTTTAGCATCCTTAGCATGAGCTAATTGAGCCAATTTTTCAATATCAAATTCCAACATCAAAGGGTTGGTTGGCGTTTCGATATAGAGTACATCCACATCCTTTTCTAGCTCGGCAATTAGTTCTTCTTCTGTGTTAGCATAGGTAAAGTGGAAACGTCCTTCCTGCTCCACTTGATTGAACCAGCGGAAAGAACCACCGTAAAGGTCACGGACAGCCAAAACCTTGCTTCCTACTGGAAAAACGCTAAAGGCTAACACAATCGCAGACATACCTGAACTAGTCGCCAAAGCATAGTTGGCTGATTCAATAGCTGCCAAAACTTCCTCTGCCTTGCTACGAGTTGGGTTTTTGGTGCGGGTATAGTCAAATCCAGTTGATTGACCAAATTCTGGGTGCTGATAAGTCGTTGAAAAGTGAAGTGGTGTAACCAAAGCACCTGTTGCCTCATCAGACTTGATCCCTGCTTGTGCTAAAATTGTGTTGATGTGAAATGATTTACTCATACAATACCTCCAAATCTATAGTAACTATTGTACCACTTATTTTGTATCCTTCGTTTTCTTGTTTTCAAGAGCTAGTTATAGTTTCAAACTATATAAAAACGATAGCTTCTTAAGAAACTATCGTTTTTCCTGTTGAATAGACTGATTATTTAATGTGTTTAGCTAATTCTTCTTGGGCTTTTTTATTAGATTCTTCTTTTTCTTTCAGCCATTTTTGTCTAGCTTTTTCATACTCATCAGCCGTTACAGTCTTATCTTGCAACTTGAGGTACTTGTATGATTCGACACCCTTATTTCCAGCTTGTGAGAATGGCGATGAGAATGGAACTGTCTTTCTCAAGGTCGGTGTTCCACCCTGAGAAACGTTTGGAATAGCAAGGGCGCTATCAACGAGCCAAGCTTGAACTTCAGCATATTTTTCATAACGTTTTGCTGGTTCTTGCTCCTTGTTCGCTTCTTCTAGCATTTGAGTGTAAGTATCCAGACCAACTGCCTTAGCCTTGTCATTTACCTCACCTGGTTCTAGACCAATGTTTTGCAACATACCACCGTTATTGACATTTAAGATATCAAGATAACTTGATGGATCCAAGTAGTCCGCACTCCAACCGCCATTATAGATATCAAAGTCTTTTTGAGCTGCAGTTTGAGCGAGGTAGCCAGAATTATCGTAATCATCTGTTGATAATTGTTGGATATCGATAACCACATTCTCAGCTCCTAGAACAGATTCGATGGATTGTTTCAAAGAGCTTGCTTCAAGTACGCCTTTTTTAGCTGATTGGTCAACTGTTACATCCAAGTGGATTGGGAATTGCACACCCTTAGCTTCCAATTCTTTCTTGGCTTCCGCAAATTTAGCCTTAGCCTTTTCAGGATTGTAGTATGGGTCTTGCGCATCTGCAAAGTTGATTCCTTGCCATTCTTGGCCATAGTTGACCATCTTTTCTGAAACAACATCACCAAAGTCTTTTCCGTTGATGCTTACAAATGTAGGAGGTACAACTAGGTTACGAATAATCTTCGTTGCTCCGTCTTCCCCTTGAGATTGAGCTCCATAGGCTGTACGGTTATAAGCATAGTTAAAGGCTTGACGGAAGTTTTTATTCAGAACTGCTTCTTGAGTTGATTTCTTTTCGATATCTGAGGACTTAGAAGTGAAGTTATAAGACTTTCTGTCCAAGTTGAAGTTCAAGTAATAAGAAGTTGCATTTTGCATACTATAGATGATGTTATCCTTGTTCTTCTCTTTAATTCCTTCAAAGCTTGAGCTATTTGGATAGAGACGTGCGTAGCTGTAGACTCCTTCTACAAAGTTACGAGCTAGTGCATCTTGGTCACTACCATCATAATAGGCCAATTTCACATCATCTACAAAGACATTTTTTTCATCCCAGTAGTTGGGATTTTTCTTGAACTCGATGACAGATTTTGAAACAAAGGATTTCATCAAGAAAGGTCCATTGTACAAAATACTAGAAGGGTCTACCTTACCAAAGTCGTCCCCTTTTGATTTCAGGAAGTCTGCATTGACAGGGAAGAGAATGGTTGATGTTGTTTTAGAATTCCAATAAGATTCTGGTCGTGTCAAAGTGTACTGAACTGTTTGGTCGTCAATCGCCTTAACACCGACAGTTGAAAAGTCAGTTGTTTTTCCGTTGATATAGTCACCCAAACCAGCAACAGAATCTTGTACGAGGTACAAAGCTTCGGATTTTTTATCAGCTGCATATTTCAAACCAGTTACAAAATCTTGGGCAGTTACTGGAGCATATTCTTCACCTTCAGAGGTATACCACTTAGCATCTTTACGAAGTTTATAAGTGTATGTCAAACCGTCCTGAGAAACACTCCAGTCCTCTGCTAAGGATGGAACGTAGTTACCGTATTGGTCATTTTCCATCAACCCATCTACCAAATTGGTAACGATGTCATTGGTTGTTGCACGATTTTCTGCAAGATAGTTCAAACTAGACGGATCGCTAGAATAGACATAGTTGTATGTCTTTGTAGAACTAGCTGAGTTGCTACAAGCCGCCAAGAGTAGACCGGCACTTAGGGCAAGGCCTGCCAGCGTCAGATATTTTGCCTTAGACTTTTTCATTTCCAGAACCTCCAAATTTAAATATTTGTATCATTATACAGCTATTGTTTTTTTTAGTCAAGTGATTTTATCTATTTTTTACCAAATTATAGATTTTTTTCTACTAATTTTATGTTTTATCCTATTTTTAAATAAAAAAATGAACAATTTGAACTTTTCCGGATAGAAAAGTTCAAACTGTTCGTTTTATTTATAAACTATTATGATAATTTCAAACGTGCTCGCAACTGGTCAGCTTTTGCCTGACCAATAACCTTATCCAAAAGTCGAGTATAGAGAGTCATGAATCCATAGAGCCCGCCACCGATAGTACCGATTATAGCAACATAGATGAAACTCCAGAAACGTCCACTTGGTTGGAATACAAATCCTATCATCCATTGTAAGAAGCCTACCAGGATAAACATGACTAAAGTCAAAATTGTGACTAAAATTGTTCTCTTCAGAATAATCTTTCGACGTGCACCTGTCACCTCACAGATATCTCGGTACATCAAGACATTTGGAATGATGAGACCAATTGTCGTTGAAATGAGGGGACCATAACTATGGAAAATCGCAATTGATGGTAATTGAAGAACAATCTTAGCAATTGAGCCATAAACAAAATACAAGACTGCTTTACGATTACGAAACATAGCTTGAAGCATCGGTGACAAGACCATGTACAAACCAAGAATAGTTGACTGTAAGACTGCAAAAACAAACAAGCCCATCGCCAAACTATCTGGCTTACCATAAAAGACTGTATAGAGAGGTTCACCAACCATGACTACTCCAACAGTTGCTGGAAGTAAGAATAAGAAGAGCATGGTGATACTATCTTGAACGAGACGAGAAGCCGCTGGCAAATCCCCCTTGACATAGTTCTCTGTCAAGAGAGGTAGCCCAACGCTACCAATCGAAACTCCAACCGAAATCAAAATCATGGTGATTTTATTAGGATTGGCGGAGAAATAAGAAAACATGACAACCAAGTCTTCATTACTGTAGTTGGTAAACCACTTCATACTATTGATAAAGGTCATTTGGTCCAAGATTTGGAAAAGCTGAATAGCCGAACCAGTCAAGATAAACGGAATTGCTTCCTTAATCGTATCAACCAAAAGACTCTTACTGTCAATCTTATCTCGTGTTTCAAAAACTTTTTGGAGCAATCCTTCCTTATAAAGGAAATAAAGCAAGACTGCAAAACTAGCTACCATTCCCACAAAAGCTGCAAAGGTAGATTGGGTAACAGCTGATAGATAATCCTTTGAACCGAGCTTCATGATGATAAAGGTTGCTAAGAGCATCCAAATGACACGGATAACCTGCTCAGCAATTTGACTCATGGCATAGGGCTTAAGATTATTCATCCCTTGGAAAAATCCACGGATAACACTCATAGACGGGAATATCAAGACAGCCCACGCTAGACTTTGCATAATGGGGATCAAGTCCTTACCGACTCCAGAAAGGTCCGCCAACCAAGGTGCAAAGAGGTATAAAATCAAGGCAAAGGCAAGTCCTAGCACAGTCATAAAGCCTAAGAAGCTCCGAATCAGGGCAAAACTATGCTCTTCCTCATGCATGGTATTGTATTTAGCGACCTGCTTAGCGACCGCTACCGGGATACCTGCTGTTGAAATCAACAAGAACCAGGCGTAGATATTGTAGCCCATGGTGAAGAGGCCATTAGCCTTAGCTGCATAAGTCCCCATCCAGATATACCAAGGGATGATGTAGATGGCCCCGAGCAGGCGACTGATAAAGTTACTAGCCGTTAGCCAGGCAGTCCCTCGTAACATCTGGGCCTGCTGATGATTATTTTCGTTAGACATAACTTCCTCATTCAATTTTAATAACTAGGAAATGTTCCTTATCTTCCATTATAAACTTTTCCTTGTTACTTGTAAAATTCAGACTTTCGGTTTACAATAGAAAGTATGATAAAGATTGAAAACGTATTAGATATTTTAAAGAAAGATGATCTCTTCCGTGAGATCATCGACCAAGGACATTACCACTACAACTACAGTGATGTCGTTTTTGATAGCATCTGCTACGATAGCCGAAAAGCACAAGAAAATTGCCTCTTTTTTGTCAAAGGAGCAGCCTTCAAAAAAGAATTTCTCCTTTCGGCAATCGCACAAGGGCTTGGTTGGTATGTAGCAGAACAGGACTATGAAGTCGGTATTCCCGTTATTGTCGTTAGCGATATTAAGAAAGCCATGAGTTTGATTGCCATGGAGTTTTATGGCAACCCTCAGGAAAAATTAAAATTACTTGCTTTCACTGGTACTAAAGGAAAAACTACAGCAGCTTACTTCGCCTACAACATCTTAAGTCAACAACATCATCCAGCTATGTTGTCAACCATGAACACGACTTTGGACGGTAAGACTTTCTTTAAATCTGCTCTAACAACTCCTGAAAGCATTGATCTCTTTGATATGATGGCTCAAGCAGTTGATAATGGAAGAACCCACCTTATCATGGAAGTATCCAGCCAAGCTTATTTGGTAAATCGAGTGTATGGTTTAACTTTCGACGTGGGAGTTTTTCTCAACGTCACACCAGACCATATTGGTCCTATTGAACATCCAACCTTTGAAGATTACTTCTACCACAAGCGTCTCTTGATGAAAAATAGCCGAGCAGTTGTCATTAATAGCGATATGGACCACTTCTCTGTTCTAAAAGAACAAGTTGAGAACCAAGAGCATGACTTCTACGGTAGCCAGTCAAATAACCAGATCGAAAACTCCAAAGCCTTTAGCTTCTCAGCTACTGGTAAATTAGCAGGAGACTATGATATCCAGTTGATTGGACATTTCAACCAAGAAAATGCAGTCGCTGCTGGACTTGCCTGCCTTCGTTTAGGTGCTAGTCTGGAAGACATTAAAAAAGGAATCGCGATAACTCGTGTCCCTGGCCGCATGGAAGTCCTCACTCAGAAAAATGGCGCAAAAGTTTTCATTGACTACGCCCACAATGGTGACAGTCTTAAAAAACTAATCTCAGTGGTTGAAACACATCAGACTGGAAAGATTGCTCTAGTACTTGGCTCAACTGGAAACAAGGGAGAAAGCCGTCGTAAGGACTTTGGACTTCTTCTCAATCAGCACCCTGAAATTCAAGTCTTTCTAACGGCTGATGATCCAAACTACGAAGATCCAATGGCTATTGCAGATGAAATCAGTAGCTACATCCATCATCCTGTTGAAAAGATTGCTGACCGTGAACAAGCTATCAAGGCTGCGATGTCTGTTACAGGTCAAGAACTGGATGCTGTCATTATCGCTGGTAAAGGAGCTGACTGCTACCAAATCATCCAAGGTAAGAAAGAAGACTATCCAGGTGATGCAGCCATCGCTGAACGTTATCTATAGTAAATTTAAAGAAGGCTAGGAAATTTCCTAGTCTTCTTCTATTATTTTATAAAGATGAGTCTTTCTTTATCAAATTCTACAGTCAACTCATATTTTCCATCTTCATTTTGAACGATATAACCTAATAAGACTAAACTATCAACAAAGATATCACGTCGTTTCTGCATGAGTTGATCTTTTTTGAGGAACTTGAGTAAAAAGGTAGTCATGTACTTGAGGGCATACTCAGGATTGACATCCCCTAAAATTCCGTAGAGCGCCTGCTGTTCTTCCGTCAAAGGATACTGATGCTTGACCTTATAAAAATAATTAGACAGTGTCATCTTTTCTCTTGCAAAATCGGTATATTCTTTTAAGATAGCTGCATTGGTTTGATTGCGCAATTCGGTCTGAAAATCTTTCTCCAGGATTTCTTGATAGATTGGGCTATCATCTCTCACAAAGACTTCTTGGTCCAGTTCAAGAGATTCTGTAGATTCTAGAAAGGGAAGATTGAGATAATAGCGTTTGTTTTCTCTCAAAATCAAACCCGCCTTAATGTATTCCTCCAAGAGCTTGTCAACTGCGACCTCTGGAAACTGAGCCTTGATTTCACGGAGGATAACATCATCATGCTGATCAAGATAGTCTACCAAATCTCTAAAGAATGGTTGTCGCGTCAAACGAGATGGATTAAAAATCTGAATCATGAAGATTCCTTTCTTTACAAACTAAAAGTGGTGATGCTGCTAATTGACTCGGGTTAGTGCCGGACTGATTCAGAGGTACAGGAAGCCCCAAATCTCGATAATATTCTCTCCAGAAATCACCAATCTCCTTCGTCCCATCCCCAAACTTCATGGGAATGGTCTCGAAAATAGGAAGAATTTCTGCTACAAACTGAGAACAGTAAAAACCAGCTCCGTTGGGATAAAAGGAAGCATTGTAGGGAGCCCCTAAAAGGCTCTCTGCCAGCTTCTTGACTCCTTTCCTATCGATTTTCGGATAGCTATAGAGGTCATATACTTTCCCGTCTTCAAAAAAATCTTCAGATAATTGTGCAATGACACCACCTTCAACCGTTGCATGATAAACCTGTCCGTCCAAAAAGATGGCCACATGGCTATAGTGACCAGTAGATTCCTGGATGGCCTGTCCTATATCCGAATCATCTTTCACAAAAATCAAATCGCCATTTTCTAACATACTTCTCTCCTAGCAAAAAAGGAGCCGAAACTCCTTTAGCTATATGGAAAACATCGTTTTCTCGTGTCAATCTCCAGTCAAATAATTACCATTTAAATAATTCATTAACTATATTCCAAGAATCACTCTAGCTGAAAATAATAAAGTAGCACCAAACTTCCAAAAGACAGAGCTAAGTAGAAGATGCCTATTTGCAATCCATACAAATGCCAAAAACTACCACTAACTAAAATAAAAATCGACGTCTCAGCAATGAGGCGATGCCATTTTTTAAAAGCATGTGGAGATTTTGGCGCCATATATCGTGCCCATAATAAGATTAATAGAACTGCTATAAGAAAAAATAGGAATTTTTCCTGCCAAGAAATTTGTATTACAGACACGGAGAAAAGACCAAGGATTGCTACAAACTCAACCAAAAAGCGTAGCCCTTCAATCAATCGCATCATGCTATCACCTTCTATAAATAGTCAAATTAACAGTTCCAAATATTCCTTAAATATTACCCATTAAAGCTTTCTGTCAATTGTGGCACCACTTGTTTCTTACGTGAAACGGCACCTGGAAGGAAAGCATGGTTGTTTTCAAGTTTGAAGTTGAAAGCTGCTTCTACCTTGTCCATATTAGCACCAAGAGCAAGGATTTCTGAGTTTGAGTTAACGATATCTGTGATCATCAAGACAAAGTCAGAGTAGCCATTTGCTGTATTTGCGGCTTGGATGGCTGCTTCGATTTCAGCTTGGCGTTCCAAGACTTCAGCAATATCAACTGTATTCACTTGGGCAACACGTACGTTGTTACCGTTCAATTCAAAAGTCTTTGCATCGATATCAATCAATTCTTCAGCAGATTTGCTTGCCAAATTTGTACCAGCCTTGAGCATGGCAAGACCGTATTCTTCCAAGTTCACACCAGCTAATTCAGCCAATTCAGGCGCAATCACCTTATCAGATGGGTGTGTTGTTGGAGATTTCAAAAGAAGGGTATCTGAAATCAAACCTGAAAGCATCAAACCTGCAATTTCTTTTGGAACAGCTACACCATGCTCTTTGAACATGCGGTAAACGATAGAAGATGCTGATCCAACTGGTTCCAAACGCATGTAAAGTGGGCTTGCAGTTTCAAAGTTAGCCACACGGTGGTGGTCCACCACACCGTAAACTTCTACTTCAGCAATATCTGAAACTGATTGTTGGAATTCATTGTGGTCAGTCAAGATAACTTGTTCTGCACCTTCCGCTTTAGCAGATGTGATCACGCGCGGTGCTTCCACACCAAAATAGTTCAATACGAAAGCTGTTTCTTCATTTGGAGTTCCTAGAGCCACCGCTTCTGTATCCAAACCATAAGCTTCTTTTGCAAGATAAGCAAAGGCTACAGATGAACCAATAGCATCTGAATCTGGATTTTGGTGTCCAAATACTAGAATCTTAGACATGATAATACCTCGTTTCTTTATTCACTCTATTGTAGCATTTTTTTCAATTTTTGACAAAAGTAAGAGGAGTCAAAGAACTCCCCTCTACTCTTCAAAATGATTGATTAAATTTTTTTCTTGGTTGTCAGATAAAAATCTTTCCTTCTGTGGCCTCTTCTTACGTTTTAGAAGCGCTTCGGCTGACATGGCTTCTTCTTTACTATCGAAACCTTCTACATAGATAAGTTTTACTGGCAACCGAGCTCGTGTGTACTTGGCTCCCTTACCACTATTGTGAACGGCGATTCTTTTTTTGACATCCGTTGTATAGCCAGTATAGTAGGTACCATCACAACACTCTACCACATACATGTAAGCCTTATGATCCATAGTAAATCTCTTGAATTTCTGGAGTATAGGAACCATCATCATTATGAACAATGAGTGGTGGCAGAACCTTAAAACCACTAGTGGAGCCGTCCTTGATGGCTTCAATCAAAAGCATATTGGCTTCTTTCTCCCGTTTAGGGTAAACAAATTGCAGACGCTTTGGAGCTAGATTATGCTGTTGAAGCGTATCTAAGATATCTAACAATCGATCAGGACGATGGACCATGGCCAAACGCCCATTGGATTTGAGAATACTTTGGGCACTACGGCAGATTTCCTTAAGATTGGTCGTAATTTCGTGCCGAGCCAACAAATAGTGCTCACTCTCGTTCAGATTAGAATTTGGGTCCACCTTAAAATAGGGAGGGTTGCATAAAATCAAATCAACCTTACTCCCCTGAATGTAAGCAGGCATATTTTTCAAATCATCACAAATGACCTGCATCTGTTCTTCTAAGCCATTTAATCGGACTGACCGGTCAGCCATATCCGCCAATCGTTCCTGGATTTCAACAGACAGAATTTTCGCCTTAGTACGACTACTGGCAAAAAGTCCAACAGCTCCATTACCCGCACAAAAATCCACTATTAAGCCATTTTTAGGAAAGCGAGGAAAGCGTGACAAAAGTACACTATCCACCGAATAGCTAAAAACCTCTCTATTTTGAATAATCTTGATATCTGTAGAAAAGAGCTGATTGATTCTCTCTCCTGATTTTAATAATTCTTCTACCATACTTCTATTATAACAAACTATATTAACATTTCAAGAGAGAAAAAATCAATTAAGACTTTTTCTTATTTAGATTAGAGATAGCTTCCTTGGTCCAGATAGGCATCATGCGAGCCAAAGGAGCAAATCCGTATTTGACACGGTCACTTGAAAAACGTCTCCGTCTCGGTAACTGATGTTTCTCTTCTTCCAAAGTCCGAATAGAAAGACTTGCTTTACCTGTATATTCGTCCAAATCGACAACCTGAACTTGAACTTCTTCACCGATTTTCAGTACATCATAGATATTCTCAATAAATCCTGTACGAATTTCAGAAATGTGAATCAAACCTGTGATACCAGTTTCTAGCTCCACAAAGGCTCCATAAGACTGAATCCCTGTAATTCGCCCAGTTAGCTTATCACCTATTTTCATACTAGTCCTCGATTTCAATCGTTTCGATGACGACATCTTCAACCGGCTTGTCCATTGCACCTGTTTCTACACCTGCAATTGCATCCAGAACTTCATAAGAGGCTTCATCTGCAAGCTGTCCAAAAACTGTGTGACGACGATCTAGGTGAGGAGTTCCACCTTGTTCCGCATAAATTTCTGCAATTGGTTCTGGCCAACCACCACGAGCAATTTCTTTCTTAGAGTATGGCAAGTGTTGATTTTGCACGATAAAGAACTGGCTACCGTTTGTATTTGGTCCAGCATTAGCCATAGAAAGGGCTCCGCGGATATTGTAAAGTTCCTCTGAAAATTCGTCTTCAAATGACTCACCATAGATTGATTCGCCACCCATACCAGTATCAGTTGGGTCTCCACCTTGAATCATAAAGTCTTTAATAATACGGTGGAAAATGACCCCGTCATAGTAACCATCTTTTGACAGAGCGATAAAGTTGGCTACTGTTTTTGGTGCATGTTCAGGGAAAAGCTTAATACGCATATCTCCATGATTTGTTTTAATAGTCGCAATCGGACCTTCTACTGCTTCAATGTCTACTTGCGGAAACTGTAATTCTTTTTCTACCATACCAAATCCTTCTAAGGCATCAAAGATGCCATCTTCTTCTAGTGTTTTTGTAATATAATCTGCTTTTTCTTTGATTTCATCATGAGAAATCCCCATAGCAACACTAATACCTGCATAATCAAAGAGTTCTAAATCGTTAAGACCGTCTCCAAAGACCATGACGTTCTCAGGTTTAAGACCTAAATGTTCTACAACTTTTGCTACACCAGCTGCTTTTGAACCTGAAATTGGTACAACATCTGACGAATGTTCATGCCAGCGTACCATACGCAAAGTCGATGCTAAACTTTCAGGCAAAGTCAGGTCATCTCCCTGATCCTCAAAAGTCCACATCTGATAGATGTCTTCTTTTTCATAAAAATCAGGATCAACATCCAAGTCAGGATAAATTGGATCAATGGCCTCACTAATCAACTCAGTTCTAGTGGAGAGTTTAGCAGTATGACTACTAACTAAACCATAGTCAATCCCCACTTCCTTAGTCCAAGCAATATAGCTTTCAACCTTATCTTTAGAGATTTTGTTACTATCAATCACATTGCCTTTTTTATCCTCAATATAGGCACCATTCAGAGTAACAAAAAAGTCAGGTTTAAGTTCGCAAATCTCTGGCACGACACCGAAAATCCCACGACCAGTCGCAATCCCAGTTAAAATACCTTTTTCACGTAATTGTTGAAATACTGTTGGAATTGAGGTTGGGATAAAACCAGTCTTTGAGTTTCGCAAAGTATCATCAATATCAAAAAAAACAATCTTTATTTTTTTTGCCTTATATCTTAATTTCGCATCCATCTCATTACCTCCTTCAATTCACTCTTTCCATTATACCATAAAGTAGAGGAATCCCACATCCCCAATAAAGTCCTTGTCTCTTATCCGAATTCCTTTACTAGATACAAAACCAAATCATCATTATTTTGGCTAGTTGCATTCATTTCCAAGGGTTGATTTCGATACCAGACACCTGTCCCATCTGGAATGTAGCCCCGTCTGATATACAATCTCTGGGCAGGGCCATAGCCTAAGTGCAAACCTACGCCAAGAGTGACCTTACTCGAAACAAACTTGACTCGTTTTTCTGCTTCTTCTAGCAGTTGATTCCCAATCCCTTGATTTCGAAAAGGCTCAAACACATTAAAATCTGATAATTCTGGATAGACTTCTGCAAAAGGACCATGTTTAGCAGAGGGCAAAATGGTAACGTAGCCCGCTACAGCACCATCAATCTCTGCAACTAAGACTCCTCTCTCCCCACTTTCCTGTTCCAGAAAATATCTAGCCAAAATTTCCTCTCTACCAGGCCAACCTTGATTCATAAATCCATGAGATAAGGATTCAATATCAGACTTAATCATATTTCTAATCGTAAAATTCATCTTTGACTTACCCACCTTTACTCTTTCTATTACCATTATAGCACGCCAAGGTCAGAAAAAAACTATCTCGTGAAAAAAGACCCAACCGGGTCTGAAAAAGAGGTCCACTGAACCCAAACTCGCTTTCACATTTCTATGCTCGTGAAAAAAGACCCAAACGGGTTTTAATTCGCTTTCTTGTTTTCATGCTCATGAAAAAGAGGTCCACCCGGACCCCTTTTTTAATCTTCGTTTACGAAAGGCATCAAAGCCATTACGCGAGCGCGTTTGATAGCTGTTGTTAATTTACGTTGGTTTTTAGCTGAAGTTCCTGTTACACGACGAGGAAGGATTTTCCCACGTTCTGAAACGAAACGGCTAAGAAGCTCAGTATCTTTGTAATCAACATATTCAATTTTGTTTGCTGCGATGTAATCAACTTTTTTACGGCGTTTGAATCCGCCACGACGTTGTTGAGCCATGTTTTTTTCTCCTTTATAGTATTAATTGTCCATTAGAATGGTAAATCATCATCTGAAATATCCAAAGGATTCGTTGTTCCGAATGGATTTTCATCACGTGAAAAGTCAGGTACTGATTGAGTAGGTGCTGAATAGTTTGAACTTGGTGCAGAATAAGCTCCACCAGTATGTCCTTCACGCACACTACGGCTTTCCAACATTTGGAAATTCTCAGCCACGACTTCCGTCACGTAGACACGTTGTCCTTGCTGGTTATCGTAACTACGAGTCTGAATACGACCTGTCACCCCGATAAGCGAGCCTTTTTTAGCCCAATTAGCAAGATTCTCAGCCTGTTGGCGCCACATAACGACATTGATAAAATCAGCCTCACGTTCGCCATTTTGACTCTTAAATGTACGGTTTACTGCAAGAGTAAAAGTCGCAACTGCTACATTTGATGGGGTATAACGCAACTCAGCGTCACGAGTCATACGCCCTACAAGTACAACATTGTTAATCATAATCTACCTTCTTACGCGTCAGTTTTGACGATCATGTGACGAAGAATGTCAGCGTTGATTTTTGAAAGACGGTCAAACTCTTTAAGAGCTGCATCATCATTTGCTTCAACGTTAACGATGTGGTAAAGTCCTTCGCGGAAATCTTGGATTTCGTATGCAAGACGACGTTTTTCCCATGTTTTTGATTCAACAACAGTTGCACCGTTGTCAGTCAAGATAGAGTCAAAACGTGCTACCAAAGCGTTTTTCGCTTCTTCTTCAATGTTTGGACGAATGATATAAAGAATTTCGTATTTAGCCATTGATATGTTCCTCCTTTTGGTCTAATGACCCCAAGACTTTGCAAGGGGTAAGTGAGGTTTGCTCACAATAAATTATTATACTAGAAAAAATTTTTTTTAGCAAGTAAAAACTGCTTCTATTTTATTTTTTACAGTTTTTTTGCTAAAGTTTGTGTAATTTCTTCAACTTGAATATTCTCAGATTCAAATTTCTGTTTAAAGGTAGCTAGATCAACCGTTCCCTCAATTTGAACTTCGATAACAATCTTACCATCTTTACGTGGAATATTAACAGTATGAGAAATATTTAGATTTTCCTCAACGATTAAAGAAACAATCTTACCAAGTACCCCAACTTCATTTTCTGTGATAAAACGAACACGGATTCCCTCTTCGCCATAACCAGAAATTTCAAGAAATGCTCTGAACACATCACGGTCAGTAATGACACCATAGACTTGTCCATTATCAATAACTGGTAAGATTCCAATCTTATTTTTCAGCATAAGGTAGGTTGCATCTTCCAAACTTGCATAACCTGAGACAGTTACAACATCACGAATCATGACGTCCTTTACTTTTGTTTTATTGAGCAAGTAATTCATCTCGAAGATTGAAAGACTCGTTGCTTTTGACGGACTGGCTTCAGCAATTGTTCCTTCTGTTACTAGACCAACTAATTTATCATTTTCAATAACAGGAAGACGATGCAAACCTTGTTCGCGCATCAAGTCTGCTGCATGTGCTACAGTCGTATCTGGGCTAATATATACGACCTTTCGTGTCATAAAATCTTTAACTGCCATAGGAACTCTCCTTTATGTTTATAGCTTTATTATACACTTTTTACGAAAATCAATCAAACGCTTTCATCTATTTTTCAAGATTCTGAAAACTCTGAAATACTATAAAAAGAGCCCTATATTAGGACCCTCAATCTTATGATTATGTAATTTATTTGGCAATCTTTCCCGCAGACTAAAACAATCCACTGGATCTGATGATTGTCGAACAATCTCTATCCGCCGGCTAAAAAAGTTCCACGGACTAATGTGGATTGCTTGTTCAATCTTTATCTACCGACTAAAACAATCCACTGGATTTGATGATTGCCAAGCAATCTTTATCTGCCGACTAAAAAGGTCCCACGGACTAATGTGGATTGCTTGCGCAATCCTTATTCGCAACCTAAACTAGTCTCCCAGACTATGCGAAGATTACTACGTAATCCTTATCCGCCGACTAAAAATGTCCCCCGGACCTTTTTAGCCACCTAGATATGCTTTTCTGACTTCGTCTGATGCTGCGAGTTCTTTACCTGTTCCTGAAAGAACGATTTTACCTGTTTCAAGAACATAGCCTCGATCTGCGATGGCTAGTGCTTTATTGGCATTTTGCTCGATCAAAAGAACAGTTGTACCTTGTTTTTGAATATCTTGAATGATATCAAAAATTTCTTGGATGAAAATTGGTGCAAGCCCCATTGATGGTTCATCTAAGAGAAGAAGTTTAGGCGTTGACATAAGCGCACGTCCCATAGCAAGCATCTGTTGCTCACCACCAGAAAGGGTAGCTGCATCTTGGTTTTTACGTTCTTCCAGACGAGGGAAACGTGAAAAGACTTTTTTCAGATTTGCTTGGTTCTCTTCACGATTTTTCTTAAGAAAGGCTCCCATCTCCAAGTTTTCCATAACAGTCAAACCTGAGAAAACATGACGTCCTTCTGGTACTTGAGAAAGTCCTGATGCCACAATCTTCTGTGCAGGCATCTTTTGGATTTCTTGTCCCAAAAATTCAATTTTACCAGAACTTGGGCGCACAAGACCTGATAGGGTACGAAGGATGGTTGTTTTACCAGCACCGTTAGCACCGATAAGTGAAACAACTTCCCCTTCATTAACTTCAAAGCTCACATCACGTACAGCTTGAATCATACCGTAGTGAACTGAGAGGTTTTCAACTTTTAACATAGACATTAGGCTTCACCTCCAAGATAAGCTTCGATAACACGTTTATTGCTCTTGATTTCATCTGGTGTCCCATGAGCAATCAAACGACCGTACTCTAAAACATAGATTCGCTCCGTAACTTCCATAACCAAGTTCATATCATGTTCAATCAGCATGATGGTAATCTTGAATTCATCCTTGATGCGACGGATCAACTCAGTCAATTCTGCAGTTTCTTGTGGGTTCATACCTGCTGCTGGCTCATCCAAGAAGAGAATTTTAGGCTCTGTAGCAAGGGCGCGAACAATTTCCAAACGACGTTGTTGGCCATAGGCTAAGTTTTTAGCTAAGGTTTCAGCATCACCATCCAAATCAAAGATTTTTAGTAATTCTAAGGCTTTAGCCTTTAATTCTTTTTCATTCTTATAAAAAGCAGGTAAGCGCAAGAAGCTTGCAAAAACATGTTGTTTATGATGGTTACTAAATGCAATCAAAACGTTATCCAAAACTGTCAAGTCTTTAAAGAGGCGGATGTTCTGGAAGGTACGCCCTAAACCAAGAGATGCGATTTTATAAGGTTGCTTACCATTTAGTAAGTGGCCATCCAAGGTTACTGTTCCTTCGCTTGGTTCATAAACTCCTGTCAGTAGGTTGAAAAGAGTTGTTTTCCCAGCTCCGTTCGGTCCAATCAAGCCAACAAGTTCACCTTCATTCAATTCAAGAGTTACATCTCCAACAGCTGTCAGACCACCAAAATGCTTGGTTAACTGTTTTACTTCAAGTAATGCCATTAGTTTTGTCCCTCCTTCTTACCTTTTTTAAAGAGTCTTGATAGGCTCAATTCCCATGTTCCAAGTAGACCACCTGGTCTGAAAATCATAACGAGTACCAAGGCCAAAGCATAGATAATCATACGAATGCTAGCTACGTCTTGAAGGAACATATTCAAAATACCAAGAACAATGGCAGCAACAATTGCTCCTGTAATTGATCCCAAGCCACCAAATACAACGATAATTAAAACGTTGATAGAGTTGATAAAGCTATAATCTTTTGGCACAACAGAGCCGATAAATCCTGCTTGAAGCGAACCTGCAATACTTGCAGTCATAGCTCCAAATACAAAAGCAATAATTTTGATCTTAGTTGTATTGACCCCAACTGATTCAGCAGCGATTTCATCTTCACGAACGGATAAAGTTAGACGACCGATTGGACTACGAAGGAAATTTAGTGTTGCAATTGTTGTAATCACAGCAAAGAAATATACCATTTGCCAGGTTGTAAAGTTTGGAATACCAAGGATACCAGCAGCTCCGTTAGTTAGTTCACCGCCATTAATAATAAAGATTCGAATGATCTCAGCAACACCTAATGTCGCAACAGCAAGGTAGTCCCCTTTCAAACGTAGAGTTGGAATACCTACGATTAAGGCAACTAAACCAGCAATAATGGCACCAAGCAACATTGCTCCAAAGAAAGCTCCATAAGTTGGAGATTTAGAACCAATAATAGCTGCAGCATAGGCACCGATAGCCATAAAACCAGCATGTCCTAGTGAAAACTGACCAGAGAAACCAACAATCAGGTTAAGACCCACAGCCAGAATAATGTTAATCCCGATTTGTTCTAGGATTTGAATATGGAAAAGGTTTAGAACTCCTAGTGAAACTAATAAACTAATCAAACCGTATCCAAGCAACAAAAGGAATAACCAGAGAATATTAACTTTTAAATTATCTTTCATTGTTTACACCTTCTCTTTCACATTCTTACCGAGGATACCAGCTGGACGAACAATCAAGATCAAGAGCAAGATTCCATATACGATGGCATCTCGGTAATCTGACATTCCAAAGGCTGTTGCGAAAGTTTCCAATAGTCCAATTACAAAACCTCCAAGAGCAGCACCAGGGATGATTCCGATACCACCAAGAACAGCAGCAACGAAAGACTTAATACCTGGAGTCATACCCATCAATGGTTCAAGAGAGTTATAGTAAAGTGCAATCAAGACACCCGCTGCACCAGCTAGAGCTGAACCCAATGCAAAGGTGAAACTGATTGTACGGTTCACGTTAATCCCCATCAGCTGAGCAGCATCACTATCTACAGAAACGGCACGCATGGCTTTCCCCATCTTGGTTTTTTGTACGATGAGTTGTAGAAGAACCATCAAAACAAGTGAGACAGTCAAAATCAACAATTGAATATTTGTTAGACTGATTGGTCCCAAGTCATAACGAACTGTTTGGATTGCTTGAGGGAAGGCACGTGTGTTGGCGCCTACCAGATAGACCATCCCATACTCCAGTAAGAAGGAAACCCCGATGGCTGTAATCAATACAGAGATACGAGTTGAATGACGTAATGGACGATAAGCTAGGAACTCAATGATAACACCGAGAATTGCCGTTCCAATCATCGATAAGATCAAGGCAACAAAGAAATTTAATTGCAAGGAATTAATCAAGAAATAACCCATGAAAGCACCCATCATATAAATATCACCGTGGGCAAAGTTAATGAGCTTGATAATTCCATAAACCATAGTATAACCTAGGGCTAGCAGCGCATAGACACTCCCCAAGATTAGACCATTGACAAGTTGTTGAAGCATATGGTTCACTCTTTCTAAGTTTTTTTTTAGGATTTTTATAAAAAAATAATCCTTTCATAAACACCGAAACAGGGAGTGAGTAAAAGCTCATTCCCCATTTCCTGTATCTATAATTATGGTTTTACGACTTCTGCCGCTTCTACTTTACCATTATTCATGGTCATCATGAAGGCTGTTTTCACAGTGTTGTGATCTGCATCAAAGCTTGTTTGACCTGTAACACCTTCAAAGTTTTGTGTTTTAGCAAGATTGTTCTTGATATCAACTGAAGTTTTTGCACCTTTTGCTGCATTAGCTACAAGGTAAACTGAGTCATAAGCAAGAGCTGCAAATGTTGAAGGATCTTCGTTGTATTTTGCACGGTAAGCTTCAAGGAAGGCTTTTGCTTTATCTGAAACATCAACAGTAGTTGAAAATCCTGAGATGAAGTAAATGTTTGTTGCTCTTTCAGCAGTTGCTTGTTGAACAAATTCCGCACCGTTGAATCCATCACCACCGATGATTGGTTTATCAATTCCCATTCCACGAGCTTGGTTTACAATCTTACCAGCTTCTGTATAGTAACCTGGCAATACGATTGCATCAAAGTCTTTATCTTTGATTTTTGTCAAAGCTGCTTGGAAGTCAGTGTCACCTGATACAAACGTTTCATCTGCTACGATTTCGCCTGAGAATGAATCACGGAATGATTTTGCAATTCCTTTAGCATAGTCGCTTGAGTTATCAGTATACAAGACAACTTTCTTAGCGTTCAACTTGTTTGTAACATAGTTAGAAATGATTTTCCCTTGGAAGCTATCTTGGAATGTTCCGATGAAAAGGAAATCTTGACCTTTTGTCAAACCATCTTGAGTAGCACTTGGAGAAATCAATGGAACCCCAGCTTGTGTAGCATTTGCTACTGCTGCTGCAGTTGCACCTGAAGTTGCAGGTCCTACGATTGCTGCTACTTTAGATTGAGTAACAAGGTTTGTTGAAACTGAAGCAGCTTCAGCAGTTTCAGATTTGTTATCTTTGTCTACTACTTCGATCTGTTTTCCATCGATACCACCTGCTGCGTTGATTTCATCAACTGCAAGTTGAGCACCCTTTTGCTCAGATGTACCGTAAGATGCTACAGCACCAGTTTCTTCAAAGTTGAAACCAATTTTAACGACTTTCTCATCCACTGGGTTACCAGTTGAATTTGAAGCTCCTGTCTTCACTTCTCCACAAGCTGCTAAAACAGCTACACTTGCAAGAGCTACAAGTGATAAGGCAAATTTTTTCTTCATGTTTATCTCCTTTTAATTTCTTAATTTAAATTACATGTTAAGAATATACCGAATTATCTGAAAATTGTCAACACATTTATCTTAATTTTTACATGATAACGTTTTCGCTATTTCTATAGAGACTACCAACAAAGGGAGTTTCCAATTCTTGGATATGACATCGTCGCACTTTTTTGATAAATCTCTCTTTTCCTAAACGGCTAACCAGTTCTTCCACTTCTTCTGTTGGGACATACAGTTGCAGATAACGGTGTTTTTTAGAGTGGTAACAAATATCACCATAATGATCGAGTTTTTTTGCATCACGATTATAGTATAGGTAGATAATCAGACCAGACCGATTCTCTTTTTGAAACATATTACAACTTCCTTCTAACAATCTTCTTACTATTATATCAAAAAAAGCAAACTCAGTCGAGTTTGCTTCAAAAGATTAATTCAAAGAATTATTAGCCATGATTTCATCAATGAAACCATATTCAAGTGTTTCTTGAGCACTCATCCAGTAATCACGTTCAGCATCTGCATGGATTTGCTCAACTGATTTACCAGAGTTATCTGCAAGAATTTGCTCCAAAGTCTTACGAGTTTTTAGCAAGTGTTCAGCAGCGATAGCCATATCTGTTTGCTGAGTACCACCACCTGTACCACCCATTGGTTGGTGAATCATGTACTCTGCATTTGGAAGCATGAAACGTTTACCTTTTGCTCCACTTGAAGCAATAATTGTTCCCATTGAAGCTGCCATCCCCATAACGATAGTTTGGACATCTGCCTTGATAAAGTTCATGGTATCAACGATTGCCAAACCAGCTGATACAGAACCACCAGGAGTATTTACATAAAGGTAAATATCTTTTGTACTATCTTGGGCATCCAAGAAAAGCAATTGAGCGATGACTGAGTTCGCCATATTGTCTTCGACTGGTCCAGTCAACATGATGATACGATCTTTTAAAAGACGTGAGTAAATGTCATATGAACGTTCTCCACGACTTGTTTGTTCAATAACTACAGGAATCATTCTTTTCTCCTTCTGATTTCAATATTTCTTAGTCAAACGACTCGATACAGGATTATTATATATTTTTGGTCAAAAAAGGTCAAATTTTTGCTCCATTCTAAAGACAGACACAAAAATTCAACCTCCTTTCGAAACTAAAACCAATGAACAGTTTTAGTCTATGCTTAGAATCTTATTTTGTACCGAACAAGCGGTCTCCTGCGTCTCCAAGACCTGGAACAATATAACCATGTTCGTTCAAACGTTCATCCAAAGCTGCAGTAAAGATTTCTACATCTGGGTGAGCTTCTTGAAGAGCTTTTACTCCTTCAGGAGCAGATACCAAGCAGACAAACTTGATGTTTGAAGCCCCACGTTTTTTAAGGGAATCAACAGCCAAGATTGCTGAACCACCAGTTGCAAGCATAGGGTCAACCACAAAGATTTGACGTTGGTCGATATCTTCAGGTAATTTTACTAAGTATTCTACTGGTTGAAGGGTTTCTTCATCACGGTACATACCGATGTGACCAACTTTTGCTGCTGGAACCAAGCTTAATAGTCCATCTACCATCCCGATACCTGCACGTAAGATTGGAACAATCGCTAATTTTTTACCAGCCAATTGTTTTTGAACTGTTTTTGTGATAGGTGTTTCGATTTCAACGTCTTCAAGTGGAAGATCACGAAGTACTTCATATCCCATCAACATTGCAATCTCGTTAACTAACTCACGAAAAGCTTTTGTAGAAGTGTCAGTGCGACGCAAGATTGACAATTTGTGTTGAATCAGTGGATGATTAATAACTTCAAGTTTTCCCATTTTCAGAATTCCTTCTTTCAATTTATTCTTCTTATTATATCAAAAAATGGCTTAAAAAGCTTTCTAAACCATTTATTTTTTTATAATTTCTAGATTAGGTGAGCCTCTTGGAGAGCTGCTTGTACTGTTTCAAGTGGTAAATGGGTTAACTCTGTCCCTTTTTCGCGATAAAGATGTTGAGCATAGTCATCCATGCGGTATTGGTTGATATAAACAACACGCTCGCAACCTACTTGAAGGAGTTGCTTGGTACAGTTAAGACATGGGAAATGAGTAACGTAGGCTGTAAAGCCCTTTGGAACGCCACGCTCTGCCCCTTGTAAAATAGCATTTACCTCTGCATGAAGAGTGCGGACACAGTGGCCCTCAATCACCAGACAGTCGTGGTCAATACAATGTTCTGTTCCTGATACAGAGCCATTATAGCCTGTTGAAACAACCTTGTTATCCTTAACTAAAACGGCTCCTACCTTGGCACGTTTACAGGTTGAACGATTGGCAATCAATAGAGCTTGAGCAGCGAAATACTCATCCCAAGCCAGTCTTTTTTCTGTCATAGTTTTTCTCCTCTTAACTTATTTTTTGAAAAATGGCAAACGCAAATCTGCAATTTTCTCAGCAGGAACCTTCATTCCATCCTTGATCCATTTTAGCAAAACGGATACGATGGCAGAACTCCAAAAAGAATGCAGATAACTGCTAACACCCTTTGATTTTCCATAATATTTTTCCAAAAATTCCTGCATAGCTTGCACAAAGATTTTTTCCAAGTGATAGTCCAGGGCAAGCTGAATAACCTTGGCTTCTTTCTTGGCTTCTCGAAAAAGGTGAACCCAAACTAGATAGAGATCCGTCTTGACATCGTAATGACTTAGTTGCTCCATGATGTTATGGACGCTACGTTTAAAGACACTTTCTAAAATCTCTTCTTTGGAATCATAGTTTCGATAAAAAGCTGCACGAGAAACGCCAGCACGCTTGACTAACTCAGAAATGCTAATCTTAGCCAACTCCTTTTTCTCTAAGAGTTGCAAAAGAGCTGTTTCAATCGCTTCTCTGGTTAGCAAATTAGATTCTTGATTGGATTTTCTAAGATTTTCAAGCGATTTTTCAGATATTTTACGTTCAGACATAACAATTTCTTTCTAGTTGTGACAACAGAGAGGTACTACTTTTGTTTCAAGGGCTTTCATGATATAATTGTAAAAAAAGACAGAACCTTTGTCAATGTATAAGTGATAAAGATGGAGAAATTCTATGACTTGGAAGATTGTAGCTGACTCTGGTTGTGATTATCGCCAACTGGCAAACCTTGCTTTTGATACTGAATTTATCAGTGTCCCATTAACGATTCAAGTTGCTGACCAGGTCTTTGTCGATGATGCCAATCTGGATATTGATCAGATGATGGAAACTATGTATGCGACTTCTGAAGCTTCTAAATCAGCTTGCCCTAGTCCTGATGATTATTTACGAGCATTTGAAGGTGCCAAACATATTTTTGTAGTGACCATTACCGGAACTCTTTCTGGTAGTCAAAACAGCGCTCAATTAGCTAAGAATCTCTATCTCGAAGAACATCCTGATACTCAGATTCATGTCATTGATAGTTTGTCTGCTGGTGGGGAAGTTGATCTAATCGTTGAGAAAATCAATGATTTGATTGACCAAGGACTTTCTTTTGAAGAAGTGGTTAATGCTATTACTGCTTACCAAGAAAAAACTAAGTTATTGTTCGTTCTCGCTAAGGTTGATAACCTTGTTAAGAATGGTCGCTTGAGTAAGCTGATCGGTACAGTTGTTGGGCTCCTTAATATTCGTATGGTCGGGGAAGCAAGTGAAACTGGAACCTTGGAACTCCTCCAAAAGGCTCGTGGTGCTAAGAAGTCCCTTCAAGCTGCTTATGAAGAGTTAATCAAGGCTGGCTACGCTGGTGGGCGTATCGTCATGGCTCACCGTAGTAATGATAAATTCTGCCAACAACTCTCAGAACTCTTGCGTGAAAAATTCCCACAAGCTGAAATCAAGATTATCCCAACCTCTGGGCTCTGCAGTTTTTATGCAGAAGAAGGTGGACTCCTCATGGGATATGAAATTGACTAATAAATCAAACAGGAGATGACTTATCATCTCTTGTTTTTTTATGGTACAATACTTTTATGAAACATTTTGACACTATTGTAATCGGGGGAGGACCTGCTGGTATGATGGCTACGATTTCCAGTAGCTTTTATGGACAGAAAACCCTTCTCATCGAAAAAAATCGAAAACTTGGAAAAAAATTAGCTGGTACTGGTGGTGGTCGCTGTAACGTTACCAATAATGGAACTCTAGATGACCTATTAGCTGGCATCCCTGGGAATGGCCGCTTTCTATACAGTGTCTTCTCCCAGTTTGATAACCATGATATTATCAACTTTTTTACTGAAAATGGCGTAAAACTCAAGGTCGAAGACCATGGCCGCGTCTTTCCAGCCAGTGACAAATCTCGAACCATTATCGAAGCTTTGGAAAAGAAAATCATGGAGCTAGGTGGGCAAGTTGCCACTCAAACAGAGATTGTTTCGGTTAAAAAGATTGACGACCAGTTTGTCCTTAAGTCAGCAGACCAAACCTTCACTTGTGATAAACTCATCGTCACAACTGGTGGAAAATCCTATCCTTCTACTGGCTCTACTGGTTTTGGTCATGAAATCGCCCGACATTTCAAACACACCATTACCGAGCTTGAGGCTGCTGAAAGTCCATTGTTGACTGATTTCCCGCATAAGGCCTTGCAGGGAATTTCCCTAGACGATGTGACCCTAAGCTATGGCAAGCATGTCATCACTCATGACCTACTCTTTACCCACTTTGGTTTGTCAGGTCCTGCTGCGCTACGCATGTCTAGCTTTGTCAAGGGTGGGGAAATTCTCTCTCTAGATGTCTTGCCACAACTTTCAGAAGGTGACTTAGTTGACTTTTTAGAAGAGAACCGTGAAAAGTCCTTGAAAAATGCCTTAAAAACTTTACTCCCTGAACGCTTGGCAGAATTTTTTGTCCAAGGATATCCTGAAAAAGTCAAACAACTAACAGAAAAGGAACGCGACCAACTTGTCCAGTCCATCAAGGCTCTTAAAATCCCTGTAACTGGCAAAATGTCATTGGCTAAATCCTTTGTAACTAAAGGTGGCGTTAGTCTCAAGGAAATCAATCCTAAAACGCTGGAAAGTAAGCTAGTACCTGGACTCCACTTTGCTGGCGAAGTACTAGATATCAATGCCCATACGGGGGGATTTAACATCACTTCTGCCCTCTGTACCGGCTGGGTGGCAGGCTCAAACTAGAACTATAAATGATATAGTATCTAAAGATATTGGATAAGAAAGGAGCTATTTTGGAACATATTATTTTACTGAGAGGTGTTACACCGAATGGACAAAATGCTATCCCTAAAATGTCTTATCTGGTAGATATCTTAACAGAGGCTGGTTTTCAACACGTTCGAACTTATATTCAAAGTGGAAATATTATTCTTGAAAGCGACTTAGCCATAGAAGAAATACGAGAACAAGTCCATACTCTAATAAAAGAAAAAATCGGAGCCGACTTGAAAATGGTCATTAAAAATAAGAGTGATTTTACAAAAATTGTCCAAGAAAATCCGTTTGGAGAACACTATCTTTATGACCGTATACATATAATTCTTTTCCAGAATGCTATCCAAAGTCTACCATTAGAAAAATTGAATATTGACTATGGGGAAGAAGAAATTTGTATCGGCAACCATTGTCTTTACCTCTATCTCCCTAGAACTGCAAAACGAAAAAAGCTTAATACCAACTATCTCGAAAAGCTGTTCGGCGTTGATCTGACCATGCGAAAGTTAAACGTGGTAGAAAAATTACTAACAAAATAGGAAAAATAAGATGAACAGAAGAGAATCAGTCGAATTTGTCAACATGTGCTTGATTAAAAATGGGGACAAGGTCCTAGTTCAAGACCGAGTTAGTCCTGACTGGCCTGGCATTACCTTTCCTGGTGGCCATGTTGAACGTGGCGAATCCTTTGTCGATGCTGTCATTCGTGAAGTGAAAGAAGAAACTGGTCTGACCATTTCTAAACCCCAACTCTGTGGGATCAAAGACTGGTATGATGATGCAGATTATCGCTATGTTGTCCTCTTTTACAAAACTGAACACTTTACTGGTGAGCTCCAATCTTCAGACGAAGGAAAAGTCTGGTGGGAGGATTTTGAAAATCTATCTCATCTTAAACTAGCTACTGAGGATATGTCTGATATGCTTCGTGTTTTTTTGGAAGAAGACCTCAGTGAGTTCTTTTACTATAAGGATGGGGAAGATTGGTCTTACCAACTCAAATAACAGTAAATCGGCAGAGGTCTCTCCGCCGATTTTTAGCTTGTCTAATCTTCAAGCTAGGTCTGTGTCCTCCTACTAATACTCAATGAAAATCAAAGAGCAAACTA
>NZ_KV804192.1:122606-153647 GCF_001811305.1 Streptococcus sp. HMSC056C01 | reverse complement strand
AAATCAAAGAGCAAACTAGAAAGCTAGCCGCAGGCTTTACTTGAGTATGGCAAGGTGAAGCTGACGTAGTTTGAAGAGATTTTCAAAGAGTATAAATTTCTGTTACTGGCTTTGTCAGTCCTAGCTTGGTCTTTGATTTTTATCGAGTTTGTGTGCTTACATAGTGGGCAATAACATCTGATGTGTACTGAGCTGTCCCTGGGCCAAATTTGTCAATATTTTCCTTAAACTCTGGATTATAGACATAGCCTTTTCCGATATGACCGAAGACTTCCATAGAGCAGTCAAATCCATAGGTACGAATGGCTTGCAAGAGCTTGACTGCTTCCTCTTGGTTTTCAGATGCTGTTATCGGCAGACCAGATTTTAGATTTTGAGCCAAGGTTTGAAAGATTTGATTAAAGGTTGTTGTAGCTTCATCCTCTCGTCCTTTTTGACGCTCGAGAGCCTGGTCCATGACTTCTTGGCCATATTTCTCTACTGCCTCTTGGTGGTATTTTTGATTGTCTTGATAGCTAAATCCAGTGAATTTTTCCTCAATGGTCATTTTTCTCTCTCCTTTTTGTTCTTGAATGGTTTTTTGTAAGGTTGAAATTAAGGTATCCAGATGTTGTCTTTCTCGAGTCAGGTAATCCAACTGTCTCGTCAAATGTGGTAACAAGTCCGTCTTTTCTTCCTTCAATAGCTCTGCTATTTTTTCTAAAGAAAAGCCTAGATACTTGTAATAAAGGATAACCTGAAGTCGTTCTAAATCCTCTTGGCTGTAGATTCGATAACCATTTTCTGACTTTAATGGGACCAAAAGTCCTATCTTATCATAATGGTAAAGTGTTTTGATAGAAACGCCTGAAAGCTGCGCAGCTTCTTTGATATGGTACATGATTTCCTCCTCACATAATTAGTATATACCCTCCCCTTTGGGGAGAGTCAAGTATTTTTTAAGAATTATGAAAACGTAAAATTGATTTTCTTGACAGACTTCAAAAATCATGATAGGATAATCAAGTCTATCAATCAAATAAAAAGCTCATAAAGAGTCATTGAGAGAAGGCTATTTGACAACTCAAGTAGCCTTTTCTTATTTTAAAAAATAGATCGGAGTTTTACTATGTCTGAAAAATCGCAATGGGGCTCGAAACTGGGCTTCATCCTTGCGTCTGCTGGTTCTGCTATTGGTCTTGGGGCCGTTTGGAAATTCCCTTATATGACCGCTGCCAATGGTGGAGGAGGATTTTTACTGGTCTTTCTCATCTCAACGATTTTAATTGGTTTCCCGCTTTTGCTGGCGGAGTTTGCCCTTGGTCGGAGCGCTGGCGTGTCAGCAATCAAAACCTTTGGAAAATTGGGCGATAACAAGAACTACAATTTTATCGGTTGGATCGGTGCCTTTGCCCTTTTCATCCTCCTATCCTTTTACAGTGTTATTGGTGGATGGGTTTTAGTCTATCTAGGTATCGCTATTGCTAAAGCCTTCCAAGTTGGGATTAGCAGTGATTATGCCCAGCTCTTCACAGATATTATTTCAAATCCATGGATTGCTCTCGGTTCCCAAGCCCTCTTCATCTTCCTCAACATCTTTATCGTATCTAAGGGAGTTCAAAAAGGGATTGAAAGAGCATCGAAAGTTATGATGCCCCTGCTCTTTATCATCTTTGTCATTATCATTGGGCGCTCTCTCAGCTTGCCTAAGGCCATGGAAGGTGTGGTTTACTTCCTCAAACCTGACTTTTCAAAACTGACAAGCGCCGGACTCCTCTATGCTCTGGGACAATCTTTCTTTGCACTATCGCTCGGTGTTACTGCCATGTTGACCTATGCTTCTTACTTGGATAAGACAACCAATCTGGTCCAATCAGGTATGTCCATCGTTGCCATGAACATCTCTGTATCCATCATGGCAGGATTAGCTATTTTCCCAGCTATGTCAGCCTTTAACATCCAGTCTGAAGGTGGTCCAAGTCTCCTCTTTATTGTCTTGCCTCAACTCTTTGACAAGATGCCTTTTGGAAGTATTTTCTACATCCTTTTCCTATTGCTTTTCCTCTTTGCGACAGTCACTTCTTCTGTCGTAATGCTGGAAATCAATGTAGGCAACATCACCAACCAAGACAATCGTAGACGTACTAAGTGGAGTATGATTTTAGGTGTTTTAACTTTTGTATTTGGTATCCCTTCAACCCTATCCTACGGAGTCATGGCAGACGTTCAAATCTTTGGAAAGACCTTCTTTGATGCCATGGACTTCTTGGTTTCTAATCTCCTCATGCCTTTTGGTGCCCTCTGCTTGTCTCTCTTTACAGGATATATTTTCAAAAAAGCATTGGCTATGGAGGAACTCCATCTTGATGAAACACCGTGGAAACAAGGACTTTTCCAAGTCTGGCTCTTCCTTCTTCGTTTTATCATCCCAATCATTATCATCGTGGTCTTTATCGCCCAATTTATGTAACTATAAAAAAGGACTTGAGTAATGAACTCAGGTCCTTTCTTTTTATGGATGACTAACAATCAATTCCAAATCTTGTCCTTCAAGTGTCCAAGCTTCAACATCGCTTGGAAGGATAAAGTGGCTACCTTTTTGAATTGGATATTCCTTACCGTCTACAATTAGTTTCCCTTGACCAGCTAAGACACTCAACAAGCTATAGTCAGCTGTTTTTTCAAAGTCAACTTTTCCAGTGATTTCCCACTTGTAGACTGCGAAGAATTCATTGGATACAAGGAGAGTTGAACGCAAATCGTCTGCTTTAACGGTTACAGGACGGCTGTTAGCAGGCTCACCAATATTTAGAACATCGATGGATTTTTCAAGATGAAGCTCGCGCAAGTTACCATTATCATCCTTGCGGTCAAAGTCATAGACACGGTAGGTTGTATCACTAGACTGTTGCGTTTCAAGGATCAAGATACCTGCTCCAATAGCATGCATGGTTCCACTTGGAACATAGAAGAAATCTCCAGCTTTTACAGGAACTTTTGTTAACAAGGCATCCCAGTTTTTATCTTCGATTTGCTGGCGGAGTTCTTCTTTTGACTTAGCGTTATGGCCGTAAATAATTTCTGAACCCTCATCTGCAGCAATAATGTACCAACATTCTGTTTTTCCGAGTTCGCCCTCATGTTCTAGGCCATAAGCATCATCTGGGTGGACTTGAACACTGAGCCAGTCATTGGCATCAAGGATTTTTGTTAAAAGCGGAAATACTGGCTCTGGACGGTTACCAAATAACTCACGGTGTTCCGCATACAAAGTAGCTAGGTCGATTCCCTCAAAGCGACCATTGGCTACCTTGGAAACACCATTTGGGTGAGCTGAGATTGCCCAATATTCACCAATCTTTTCGCTCGGGATGTCATAGCCAAACTCATCACGAAGTTTAGTACCTCCCCAGATTTTTTCTTGCATAACGGAATTTAAAAATAATGGTTCTGACATGTTTCATCTCCTGTCTGATTTTTCACCCTCATTATAGCAAAAAAAGAGTCCTAATTGAACTCTTTTTTCTATCTTATAAAGAAGGGAGAAGATTTTATAAAAATAGTAACGATATGGATTTCATAATTTTAAGAAAATCTACAAGAAACTATTAGTTCACAAGATTTGGAAGAATAAACACCGTAAAGAATGCCATGACAATCATCATAAAAACAAGGAGATAGACAGCACATTCTGTCAGCCATGCATAACGTCCTGGTTTTAGCGGTCTTTCTACGTAGG
Organism: Streptococcus sp. HMSC056C01; assembly: GCF_001811305.1. NCBI lineage: Bacteria > Bacillati > Bacillota > Bacilli > Lactobacillales > Streptococcaceae > Streptococcus > Streptococcus sp. HMSC056C01. Next base: position 149,929 of record NZ_KV804192.1, on the reverse strand, counting down.
CATGTTTTGGCTTATTAGGATCATAGTAAACGGCAACTTTCCCTCCAATTGGAAATCGTTCCATTAATGGTGATTTGGTTAAGGAAATAAAACTGTTCCTATAAATCTGGAATCTTAAAATCTGAGGAATTTCACCATCTTCGAGATTATCCATTTTTACATCAGAGACAACCGAGCCCAAGGGAGTACTGATTGTATTTGATATAGCCATAATAAATTTTGGACCTACAACATTGTACTGGTTCCCGTCAACAGTGTACTCAACCACAGGAAGGCTAATCCCGTTATAAAGAGCATAAGAGTATCTAATAATAACTCCTTCGGTTTTTTCCGTACATCTCTTGGCATTTCTATAATTACTCAAGATAAAAAAATCAAACATAAAATAGGTAAAAGCAGCAAAGCCTAACATCATCAAGCCAAATAATAGAAAGAAAGTAGTTGGCATCATTTTTCTCCTTAAAATATCCTAATGAATTTATTTTAACAGAAATGAAAGAAAAAGACCGGATTGCTCCGATCTTTCAATAGTTCATATGCGCACATTCTTTTTTAAGAATCATTATGGTTAACTTCAAATGACTAAGCGTCCTATTTCATACGATAAAAATCAATCACTAGACCAGCAGGGCCACTTACTAGCAGGGATTCGGTTCCCCAATCAGTTACAACTGGCCCATGTAAAATCTCAATCCCTAATTCTTTCACACGTTTTTGATTCTGTTCCAAATCTTCAACTTCAATGTGTAGAATGATTCCTGACTGAAAATTTTCCAAAGGTATCAAATGGTTTTGGGATAACATGAGACAGTGACTGCCAATCGTGAACTGAGCAAAACCATCATCAACATAGTCTGCCTTCTTATCCAAAATATGCTCTAAGTCAGCACAGACTTGGGGAACATTTGAAACAATAATATCCAATTGATTTAAATTCATTTACTATCCTCCATAAAAAGACCGGATTGCTCCGATCTTTTCAAGTTCTGCTCTAAGAAAATCAAAGAATAAACAAGGCATCGAACCGCAGGCAGTACTGGAGTACGGCAAGGTGAAGATAACGCAGTTTACATTTGATTTTCGACGAGCAGAATTATTTGATTGCGCGTGATTGCAACCCTTCTTCTTCCAAGAAGAGGCGGAATGGTACGAGCACTTCTGCTTCGTATTTTTCCTTGAAGGCTTTGATTGCTTCTTCTGAGTGAAGTTTTGGATCCAATTCAAGTACTTCTACTGGAAGTGGACGATGTGGAGTGATGTGAGCATCGATAACAACAGTTTTACCTTCTTTGTTCAATTTAACAGCTTCAGCAACGACTGCGTCGATGTCTTCGATACGGTCAACTGTAAATCCAATAGCTCCTTGAGCTTCAGCGATTTTCGCATAGTCAGCATTAGGGAAGTCACAACCAAACAAGTGTTTGTTTGTGTCTTCGTATTTGTCCTTGATGAAGGCATATTTACCATTTGAGAAGACAACGTTGATAACTGGAAGGTCGTATTGAACGTTTGTGATGACGTCTGGGTAGCACATGTTGAAGGCTCCGTCACCCATGATGTTCCATACTTGGCGATCTGGATTGTCTTTCTTAGCAGCGATACCACCAGGAAGGGCAATACCCATTGTCGCAAAGAGTGGAGATGTACGCCACATGTTCTTAGGTGTCATGTGAAGGTGACGAGTAGATGTTTGAGTAGTGTCACCTACGTCGATTGAATAGATAGCGTCTTGATCGGCATGTTTGTTGATTGCATTGTAAACTTGATACAATTGCAATTCACCCTCAGTTTTACCTTCGAGTTTGTTCATGTAATCACGCCAGTTTTGGTTATTCTTAACGTTTGCACGCCACCATGGAGTAGATTCAACTGGATTCACTTTGTCAAGGATTGCTTTCGCTGCTTGACCTGCATCACCAAGGATTGAAGCGTCTAGGGCATGACGTTTACCAAGTTTGTAAGGGTCGATATCGACTTGGATGAATTTTTCAGTATTCTTGAATGCTTCGTAAACTTCAGCGAATGGGAAGTTTGAACCAAGGAAAAGAACTGTGTCTGCTTCGAAGACAACTTCGTTGGCTGGTTTCCAACCAACACGGTAAGCAGAACCTGTCAAACCTTCGTAGTTCCATTCGAAAGCTTCGAAGTTTTTACCAGTTGTGATGATTGGTGCTTTGATTTTACGTGACAATTCAGTAATCACTTCACCAGCTTTAACACCACCGTAACCAGCATAGATAACTGGACGTTCAGCATTGTTCAAGATTTCAACTGCTTTGTTAATTTCAACTTCGTTCAAAGCAGGAGCGATGAATGAACGTTCGTATGAACCTGAACCGTAATATGAGTTTTCGTCGATTTCTTGGAAACCAAAGTTTACTGGAATTTCAACAACGGCTGGACCTTTTTTAGAAACAGCAGCACGGCAAGCTTCGTCGATTACTTTTGGTAATTGCTCTGCGTAAGCTACACGTTTGTTGTAAACAGCGATACCGTTGTACATTGGGTTTTGGTTTAATTCTTGGAAGGCATCCATGTTTAATTCGTTAACTGGACGTGATCCAAGGATAGCGAGGAATGGAGTGTTATCCATAGCTGCATCGTAAACACCGTTAATCAAGTGAGTCGCACCTGGACCACCTGAACCAACTGCAACACCAATAGATCCGCCAAATTTAGCCTGCATAACCGCTGCAAGAGCACCTGTTTCTTCGTGGCGAACTTGCAAGAAACGGATATCTTTGTCTTCAGCCAAAGCGTCCATAAGTGAGCTAAGTGTTCCTGATGGGATACCGTAGATAGTGTCTACGCCCCATGTTTTCAATACGTTAAGCATTGCTGCAGATGCAGTAATTTTCCCTTGAGTCATAATGATAACTCTCCTTAAAAGTTAATTTGATGAATAATAAAAGCGCTTTTATATGTTTTTTGAAAACGATTCAGTAAATTTACACTCCTAATTTATCACATTTACTTATAGTTTCATAAGAATGTGCTCAGAAACTTTCATTCTCTATTACAGTACAGTTTGGAAGCGTTTTTGAAAATCTGTTTTAGAATAGAAAAAAGCGGTTAAGACCGCCTTTTTATACTCAATGAAAATCAAAGAGCGAACTAAGAAGCGAGCCGCAGGCTGTACTTGAGTACGGCAAGGCGAAGCTGACGTGGTTTGAATTTGATTTTCGAAGAGTATTAATCGACTTTAGTAAAATTAAGCATAAGAGAGCTAATTAAAACAGATACTGAACTAAAGGCCATGGCCAATCCTGCAAGTTCTGGATTGAGTACCAAACCAAGAACAGAAAACACTCCTGCTGCAATCGGAATACCAATGAGGTTATAGATAGAAGCCCAGAAAAGATTGAGTAGAATACGATTAAAGGTCTTCTTACTCATATCAAAAGCACGTGCCAATCCTAGTAAATTGTTGGTTGTAAGGACAAGATCTGCTGATTCAATGGCAATATCTGTCCCAGAGCCCATGGCAATTCCGACATCCGCTACACTGAGGGCCGGCGCATCATTGATCCCATCTCCAACAAAGGCCAATTTGCCATTCTTTTGAAGCTTGTGAATTTCGTGTGCCTTTTCCTCTGGCAAGACATTTGCAATCACTTCTTCGATCCCAATTTGCTCTGCAATCGCATGGGCTACTCCAGCATTATCTCCAGTAAGCATGACCGTTCTAAGGCCACGTTTTTTCAATTTGGCAATAGCTTCTTTGGCATTTTCCTTAGGGACATCCTGCAAGGCAATTAAGCCTTTTAACTGACCATCTACGGATAGGAAGACAACTGTTTTTGCTTCTTTCTCAAGCAAATCAAATCGTTCTTGATAATCATGTGGAATAGCAAGATCATCTAAGAGTTTGGCATTCCCCAGCAAGACTTGTTTACCATTAATATCCCCAGTCACACCTTTTCCATGTAAGGCTTGGAAGTTTTCAACAGGGTAAAGGCTAATTCCTAGTTCAGATGCACGATTAACAATAGCTTGAGCTAGCGGGTGTTGGGATACATCTTCCAGTGAAGCAGCCAAACTTAGCACTTCTCTTTCATCACCAATAACATCTGTTACCACTGGCTTCCCTTCGGTCAAGGTTCCTGTCTTATCAAAAACAACTGTTTGGACTTTTTGGATTTCCTGTAAAACTGTACCATTTTTGAGAAGAATCCCCATCTTGGCACTTCGTCCTGTTCCAACCATGAGTGCTGTCGGTGTCGCGAGTCCTAGTGCACAAGGACAGGCAATTATCAAAACTGCTACTCCATAGAGGAGCGACGTCACAAAGCTTTCTCCTAAGAAAACAAACCAGATCCAAAAAGTAAGAAGTCCTAAAATGACAACTGCTGGTACAAAAATCCCAGAAATCTTGTCTGTCAAATCTTGAATAGGAGCACGACTCGTTTGCGCTTTTTTCACAAAGTCCACAATCTGAGCCAGCATAGTCTCAGAACCAACTTTTTCAGCTCTAAAGATGATCGTACCACTATTATTGATGGTTGAACCAATGACAGCATCTCCAACTGATTTATCGACTGGAATACTTTCCCCAGTCACCATTGATTCATCAATACTCGTTTCACCTTCTAAGACAATACCATCAACGGCAATTTTTTCACCTGGTCGAACGCGAATGAGATCCCCAACTTTGACTTGTTCTAGAGGGATTTGAACATAAACATCATCACGCAAAACCTCTGCTGTTTTTGCTTGTAGGTCTAATAATTTTTCGACTGCCTGCGAAGTATTTTTTCGCATTTTTTCCTCAAAAACTGCTCCCAAAAGAATGAAGAAGAGGATAAATGCAGCACTTTCAAAGTAAACGGGCAGACCAGTGAAGAGGGCAACTAAGCTATAGAAATAGGCCACTAGGGTTCCCAGAGCAACCAAGGTATCCATGTTGGAATTGTGCTTTTTAAAACTAGCCCAGGCGCTTCTGATATATGGAACTCCAGCTACCAGCATAATGGGTGTTGTGGCTAAAAAGGTGCCCCAACGCATGACTTGGTGACTAATTCCTCCTGTAGACATCCCAATCATGAGAATCACAAGAGGCACAGTAAAGATACTAGTAATCCAAAAACGCTGTAAAAGACTGAGAGACTTTTTAGTTTTTTCAACAACGGTATAGGTCCCCTTTTGCATCTTCATGCCGCATGAAAATTCATGCTCACCCAGGTCTTGAGGAGTAAAGCGAATGACTTTTTCCTCGTCTTGAGCGATTGGTTCTAGAATCCCTTCTTCTTCGAAGAGAATTTCCTTATAGCAGTTTGATGGTGTCACACGATGAAAGGTAATCTCAGCAGGAATCCCTTTTTGCAGTTGAATGTGGGCTGGATGGTAGCCTTTGTCTGCTGTAATACGAATTTTTTGAACACCATTTTCAAGACTTGCTTTTACAATTTCAGTCATATCATTCTCCTATTCTACAATCATCTTACCGTGCATCATATTCATGCCACAAGAGAAACCATACTCACCTGCTTCTTCAGGTGTGATTTCAACCACATATTGGTCTCCCATAGGCAGATCTGCATGCACTCCAAAGTCTGGAAAAACGATTTGATCCAAGCAAGGTGAAGGATCTTTTCGATCAAAAATAATGCGAGCAGGTTGCGATTTTTTGAGGATAATGGTTCCTGGAGTGTAGCCCCCCATGACCTCCACTCGAATCTCCTGATAGCCATTTTTTTGCTGGGCTCTCTTAGCATCTTCTTGCGGTTTTTTGAAAAACCAAAAGAGGATAAAAGCAATCATTCCTAAAACAACAATAGATACAAATAGATTTAACATAGCGTCTCCTTTACATACAATTACATCTTACTTCTGTTACAGCACTTGCTTTTTTCTCAGCAATCACTTCTTCCAAGCCTTCCAAGTCAGCTAGGGTAAAGTCACATTCTTCTATCAGATCAGCTAGCAAGAGCTTTATTCTTCGAGAACAAAGCTTGTCTTTGATATCCTGAACCATTAAGCCCCTACTATCATCTAGCGTTAAAAGGGCCGAATAGACAAAGGACTTGCCCTGTTTTTCCCGAGTCAAACATTCTTTCTCCACCAAACGAGCCAAGAGTGTCTGGATCGTGGATTTGGACCAACTGAACCTTTTCTCTAATACTTTTATGAGATCAGTACTAGTCTGTTCTCCCTGCATCCAGATAATCTTCATGACCTGCCATTCTGCATCCGAAATCTGCATGGTTATCTCCTCCAAAATCTACATTTGTCAATTACAGTTATCAGTATACTCTTAAAATCTACATTTGTCAACTATGAAAAATCAAATCTTTCTCTTTTTTTAATCTTCATGACAAAAGTGTTTAAAACACAAGTAAAAACCTCCACGTCAAGTGGAGGCAATCTTTTTATCAATACAATTTTAAGTCACGAGGGTCAACTGGGAAGGTTGGGTTGTATGGGTTATGACGAAGTTTAAAGTGTTTAACATCTTCAATAGTCTGAGTTCCAGACAATTGCATGACTGTCTTCAATTCCGCATTCAAGTGTTCAAAGACTTGACGCACACCGACACTACCGCCGAGAGCCAAGCCATAGATAACAGGGCGACCAATAGCTACCAAGTCTGCTCCTGAAGCCAAGGCTTTAAAGACGTGTTGACCACGACGAACACCTGAGTCAAAGACAATTGGCACACGTTTGTCAACTGCTTCTGCTACTTCTTGAAGTGAGTCAAAGGCAGCTGGTCCACCGTCGATTTGACGGCCACCGTGGTTGGTTACCCAGATACCAGAAGCTCCCGCAGCAAGCGAACGTTCAACATCCTCACGGCATTGTGGTCCCTTAACATAAACAGGAAGTCCTGAGTATTCAGCGATGAATTCTACATCTCGTGGAGACAGGCGTTGTTTAGCTGATTTGTAGACGAAGTCCATTGACTTACCAGCACCTTCAGGTAGGTATTCTTCTACGATTGGCATACCAACTGGGAATACAAAGCCATTACGCTTGTCCACCTCACGATTGCCCCCTACAGTAGCATCTGCTGTCAAGACAATCGCTTTATACCCTTCAGCCTTCACACGGTCCATGATATGGCGGTTGATACCGTCATCCTTACTAAAGTAAAATTGGAACCAGTGAGGTGTCCCTTGAAGAGCTTCTGTAATTTCTGGAAGATCTACAGTAGAGTAAGAGCTGGTTGTATAAAGAGAACCAAACTCATGTACACCACGCGCAGTAGCTACTTCACCTTGTTCATTTGCCAATTTATGAGCCGCAACAGGCGCCATAATGATTGGTGAAGACAATTTTTCACCTGCAAATTCAATCTCTGTACTTGGATTTTCAACATCGCAAAGAGTATGCGGAACAATGAGTTTGTGGTTAAAGGCACGGATGTTCTCGCGTAAAGTGAAAGTATCTTCTGCTCCACTAGCGATATAACCAAAGGCAGCTTTAGGAATGACTTGTTGCGCCATTGGCTCCAAATCATAGGTATTGATGAAATCTACATGACCTTCTGCATTACTTGTTTTAAATGACATAAAATTTCCTCCTTAATAAGTAAGCGCTTACTTTGTATGTTACAAAAACATCTTAACTCTTTTTTCAAAACTTTTCAAATATTTTGTTTGGAAATTTCAGAAATTTTATGTCTATGATAAAAAATCCTTATAACGGCAATAAAAAATACATATTATCCAAAGCTCTCTTTTAATGCTACAATAACTGTATCATTTTCCTAGATGGGAGGTTCTACTTTTGGATTGGTCCATTGTTGAACAATATCTACCACTCTATCAAAAGGCATTCTTTCTGACCTTGCATATTGCAGTTTGGGGAATTCTAGGTTCTTTTTTGCTGGGGCTCATCGTCAGCGTCATCCGGCATTACCGCCTTCCTGTTTTCTCCCAGTTGGCAACAGCCTATATCGAACTTTCACGAAATACACCCCTTTTGATACAACTTTTCTTTCTCTACTTCGGTCTACCTCGAATAGGGATTGTTCTTTCTTCAGAAGTCTGTGCAACAGTCGGGCTCATCTTTTTAGGTGGTTCCTACATGGCAGAATCCTTCCGAAGCGGGCTAGAAGCAGTCAGTCAAACCCAGCATGAAATTGGTTTAGCCATTGGGCTTACTCCATTTCAGGTTTTTCGCTACGTGGTTCTGCCACAAGCGACAGCGGTTGCTCTACCATCCTTTAGTGCCAATGTTATTTTCCTCATCAAGGAAACATCTGTCTTCTCAGCAGTTGCCCTTGCTGACCTTATGTATGTTGCTAAGGATTTGATAGGACTCTACTATGAGACAGATATTGCGTTAGCTATGTTGGTGGTTGCTTACCTTATCATGCTTCTACCTATTTCACTAGTCTTTAGTTGGATAGAAAGGAGGCTCCGTCATGCAGGATTCGGGAATGCAAGTACTCTTTCAGGGAAATAATCTCCTGAGAATCTTACAAGGATTGGGCGTCACGATTGGGATTTCTATCCTGTCTGTCCTCTTATCCATGATTTTCGGAACGGTGATGGGAATTATCATGACCTCCCATTCTAGAATCATACGATTTTTAACACGATTGTATCTGGAATTTATCCGTATCATGCCTCAGTTGGTACTTCTCTTTATCGTTTACTTTGGCTTGGCTCGAAACTTTAATATCAATATCTCAGGTGAGACTTCAGCTATTATTGTTTTCACCCTCTGGGGAACAGCTGAAATGGGAGACTTGGTACGTGGAGCTATAACTTCCCTCCCTAAGCATCAGTTTGAGAGCGGACAAGCGCTTGGTTTAACTAAAGTGCAACTCTACTACCATATCATTATCCCTCAAGTTTTGAGAAGGCTTCTACCGCAAGCCATCAATCTTGTCACTCGGATGATTAAAACAACTTCCTTGGTTGTTTTGATTGGAGTTGTTGAGGTTACCAAGGTTGGACAACAAATCATCGATAGCAATCGCTTAACCATCCCAACCGCTTCCTTTTGGATATATGGAACCATCCTAGTCTTGTATTTCGCAGTTTGCTTCCCTATTTCCAAACTATCTACTCATCTAGAAAAACATTGGAGGAATTAAATGTCTGAAACTATTTTAGAAATCAAGGAACTAAAAAAATCCTTCGGAGACAATCCTATCCTCCAAGGACTTTCTTTAGATATTAAAAAGGGGGAAGTGGTCGTCATCCTAGGACCATCTGGTTGTGGGAAAAGTACCCTCCTTCGTTGCCTCAATGGTTTAGAAAGTATTCAAGGAGGAGATATCCTGCTGGATGGCCAGTCCATCGTTGAAAATAAAAAAGATTTTCACCTGGTTCGCCAAAAGATTGGTATGGTCTTTCAAAGTTATGAACTCTTTCCTCACTTGGATGTCCTTCAAAACCTCATCCTAGGCCCTATCAAGGCTCAAGGGAGAGACAAAAAAGAGGTTACTGAAGAAGCTTTACAACTACTGGAACGTGTCGGACTTCTAGATAAACAACATAGCTTCGCTCGCCAACTATCTGGTGGACAAAAGCAACGGGTTGCGATCGTCCGTGCCCTGCTCATGCATCCAGAAATTATCCTCTTTGACGAGGTGACTGCTTCACTGGATCCAGAAATGGTGCGTGAGGTTCTGGAACTGATCAATGACTTGGCACAGGAAGGGCGCACTATGATTCTGGTAACCCATGAAATGCAGTTTGCCCAAGCTATTGCGGATCGTATCATCTTCCTTGACCAAGGGAAGATTGCTGAAGAAGGAACGGCTCAAGAATTCTTCACAAATCCACAAACCAAACGAGCACAAGAATTTTTAAATGTCTTTGACTTTAGCCAGTTTGGCTCATATCTATAATGAATAAAGGAGATTATTATGAAACTACTCAAACCAATTCTAACTGTTTTTGCTCTAGCATTTGCGCTTATCTTCGTCACAGCTTGTAGTTCAGGCGGAAGCTCTGATGCTTCATCTACAAAGGCAACTGCCAAGGCTCGCACCATTGATGAAATTAAAAAGAGTGGTGAACTTCGAATCGCGGTATTTGGAGACAAAAAACCATTTGGTTATGTTGACAACGACGGTTCTTACCAAGGTTACGATATCGAACTAGGGAATCAATTAGCACAAGACCTTGGTGTAAAGGTCAAATACGTTTCTGTCGATGCTGCCAACCGTGCTGAATACTTGATTTCAAACAAGGTTGATATCACCCTGGCTAACTTTACAGTTACTGACGAACGTAAGAAACAAGTTGACTTTGCCCTTCCTTACATGAAAGTTTCTCTCGGTGTTGTGTCACCAAAAGATAAAGTCATCAAGGACGTTAAAGAACTTGAAGGCAAAACCTTGATTGTTACAAAAGGAACGACTGCTGAAACTTACTTTGAGAAAAATCACCCAGAAGTAAAACTTCAAAAATACGACCAATATAGCGATGCCTACCAAGCCCTTCTTGATGGACGTGGAGATGCCTTCTCTACTGACAATACTGAAGTCCTAGCTTGGGCACTTGAAAACAAGGGATTTGAAGTAGGAATTACTTCTCTTGGTAATCCAGATACTATTGCACCAGCAGTTCAAAAAGGTAACCAAGAACTGCTTGACTACATCAACCAAGAAATCGAAAAATTAGGAAAAGAAAACTTCTTCCACAAGGCTTATGAAAAAACACTTCACCCAACTTACGGTGATGCTGCTAAAGCAGATGACCTGGTTGTTGAAGGCGGAAAAGTCGACTAATACTCTTCGAAAATCTCTTCAAACTACGTCAGCTTCGCCTTGCCGTACTCAAGTACAGCCTGCGGCTAGCTTCCTAGCTTGCTCTTTGATTTTCATTGAGTATAACATCCAATAAAATCACAAAAAGAAATCAGGTAATCCTAGCGACTACCTGATTTTTATATACCTTAAGCATTTTGCCAATTTTCTTGGTCTTCTTTAAATCGTTTTAGGAGGTCAAGTCCTTCTGGTGTGATATAGCCTTCTTCTTGGGCTAGGTGAATGAGCTCGCTGTAGTTTGAAAGTGTTACTAGTTTGACACCAGCATCTGCAAAGTTCTTGTCTGCTTTTGGCAATTGATAGCTAAAGATAGCTACAACACCCAGAACATCTGCTCCTTCACGTTTGGCAGCTGCCACTGCTTCGAGAACTGAACCACCTGTTGAAATCAAATCTTCAACAACGACCATCTTTTGTCCTTGGGCTACACGGCCTTCGATTTGATTTCCAGCACCGTGATCTTTTGGTTTGCTACGGATATAGGCAAATGGCAAGTTCATCTTGTCAGCAATGATGGCGCCATGCGGAATGCCTGCAGTCGCTGTTCCTGCAATCACTTCTACTTCTGGGAATTCTGCCTTGATGGCTTCCACAAAACCATTTTCAATCAAGCTACGCGTTTCTGGGTAAGCAAGCGTCACACGGTTGTCCGTATAAATCGGTGACTTAATGCCTGATGCCCAAGTAAAAGGTTCTTCTGGCTTGAGGTAAACGGCTTGAATTTTCAATAGATGGCTAGCAATGTCTTTAGCAAGTGTCATGGGATTCTCCTTTGTATTTTATACTTTATTCTTATTTCCAGTCTCGTGTCCACTCATCCTTGATAGCATGATAAGCTGCTACTGGATCAGTGGCTTGAGTGATTGGGCGTCCGACAACGATATAGTCACTACCAATCTGATAAGCATCTGCAGGTGTCATAACTCGTTTTTGGTCTCCAACTGCAGCTCCTGATGGACGAATACCTGGTGTCAGACAGATAAAGTCTTGGTTGGTAGCTTCTTTGATGAGCTTGACTTCCTGAGCCGAGCAAACCACACCATCCAAACCGGCTTCAGCAGTTTTCTTGGCATAGTGAATAACCGATTCTTGAAGGCTGGTTTGAATATTTTGAAAGTCTCTCATTTGTTCTTCAGAAGTTGAAGTCAACTGGGTAACAGCAATCAATTTGGCTTCTTTTCCAAGACCTTCACGCGCAGCCTTCATCATCTCTACGCCACCTGCTGCGTGAACGTTGGTCATGTCAACGCCCAGATTAGACAAAACCTTCATGGCTGACTTGACCGTATTGGGAATATCATGGAGTTTGAGATCCAGAAAGACGCTATGTCCCAAACCTTTCAAATACGAAATAATCTCCGGACCTGTAGCGTAATAGAGCTCCATACCTACCTTTAGATAGAGGCTCTCTTCCGCTGGAAAAAGAGCTAAAAACTTCTTGACTTCCTCAAAACTTGGAAAATCAAGAGCAATAACTGGACGAGATTCGCGCATACTTTTCTCCTTTTACCTTTGTGAGCTAGAGAGCATGAAAAAAGGAACCTGCCTACAGCAAGGTTCCACGAAAAATGGGTAGAATCCACCCTTTCACCGTCTAACCTTAGCTGCCTCTCTGGACTGCTTTAAAGGTTTTTTACTATTCTATTATTTAAAGCGGTACTTGTCAAGTAAAAACCAGTGATTGAACTTGTAGAAATCATGACTCATCATCAAGTCAACAGAATCATCTTAATCTTAACGACTCTGTGATTGTTGGGTTGTTTGATTTTGACTCTGAGTTTGATTCCCCTGCTCTTCTTGTTTTTTCTTTTCTTCTTCCTGCTTCTTCTTTTCCTCTTCTTTAGCTTTGATTCTTGCTTCTTCTAAAGCCTTATCCGTCAAGCTATAACTATAGATCCCAACTTCCATATCAATACCGCTTGGAACTGTTAATTGGGGTTTAATCTTACTATAGTAAGGCAATTTTTTACCTAGTTCTGATAAAGGAACCAAAATCTCATCCGTATCATACATGGTAATCTTGAGCAGATCACTGGTTACACTAGTTGGAGCCAATTCAATCGTTTTGATCGCCTGCTTAATCTCTGGGTTGACTTCAGCTAGTTGTTCAATCAAGGTTTTGACTTGCTGCTCATCGTTAAAGAGTACGGACATATAGGTTTCTGGAAGACTGACTAGACTAACTGGACTGGTTTCCACCGTCCCACTAGAAAGAATCGGATAATGGTCCTCTCCAGAAACATAATAGGCTACAATCCCGTATTCCTTGACCTGGATGGTGAAATTGGTCGGGAATTGATAGCGAATGCTAGCAGATTCAATCCAGTGATTGGACTTAATCATCTCAGCATGTTTGTCTTTATTGAGGAGCAGACCAAAGGTATAGTCACTATCACGAATCCCTGAAGCCTCTTTGATTTGGTCTGCATTGGTCTCTACCGTACCAGTAACCTCTATGTTTTTCAAAGTTGAGTATGGCGTCAAAAGATAGATGGAAAAGAACAAGACAAGCAAACTTGGGATTAGAATCGTAACAGCACGCCAGATATGAACACTTGGAATAGAAGGCTTAGCAATTTTTTCCTTAGACTTAGTTCTCTTTTCTTCTACTTTTGTTTCTTCAGATTTTTCTTCAGATTTTTCATCCTCTTCTTCTACTTGTTCTGTCTCAGTAGTTTCCTCCTCATTTTCAAGCGAGGACTGGTCTTCTGCACTTTCCTTCTGCTCTTCAGGATTAGAATCTAAATCCTCTTCCTCCTCAGTATCTTCAGATAAGTCTGACTCTTGTTCTTCCTTGGTCTCTTCCTCAGCCTTTTTACGCAGATATTCACGGTTCTGCTTCTGCCACTCTGATAAAGTGGTTTCTTCTTCCGGAGCTTTTGCAACTTCTTTTTTATTGGTATCTGCTTGGGCCTTTTCTTTGACTAGTTGGGCCTCTTCTTCAGCTTTTTTTTGAAGATATTCTTGATTTCGTTTTTGCCACTCTGACAATTCCTTGCCTTGAGTTGGCTCTTGTTTCTTATCCTTTGACATCGATTTTCCTTATGATAGATCTTTTGTTAGTAGCGCATAAAAATCCGCCACAGATTTTAATTCATGAGAATTCTTCATCGTGTTCTGGTAGTCTTCTTTGTGGGTCAAAAGCTTGCTTACTTTTTCTTCTAAAGTAGACAAGGTCAAATCGCCCTCTTGCAACTCCTCAGCATAGCCTTTTTTCACAAAGTAAGCCGCATTTTCAATCTGATCTCCACGGCTAGCTTCACGCCCTAGAGGGACAATGACATGCAATTTAGCCATAGCAAGAAGTTCAAAAATCGTATTGGCACCACCACGAGTGATGACTACATCAGCCATATTCATGAGCGGTTGATAGAGGTCAGTCACGTAGTCAACACGGTAGAGGTTTGAACTTAGTTCATTTAAGCTAGCATCCCCTGTTAGGTTGATGATATTATAACGACTAGTCAGTTCTTCCTTATGGTCTGTAACTAATTGGTTAAAGACACGCGCCCCAGCAGAACCTCCGACGAAAAGAAGAGTTGGTAGCTTATCATTGAAAGAAGTTCGGATATCCACCATTTCTTCAGGCTCTTCCATAATTGGTCCAGAAACCTTGGTCACGGCTCCTACATGCTCTACCTTAGTGAGGCTAGACGCTTGCTCAAAAGTAGAGTACATCTTAGTCGCAAACTTATAGGCGATTTTATTGGCCAATCCCATAGAGAGATCAGACTCGTGGATGAAGACTGGTACTCTGCATACTCGCGCTGCGATAACAGGCGGAACAGATACAAATCCACCCTTAGAAAAGAGGGCTTGTGGACGAACTCGAAGCATGATAAAGAGCGATTGAAGAATTCCAAAAGCAACCTTAAAGACGTCAACCATATTTTGCCATGAGAAATATCGACGTAATTTCCCTGTTGCAATCGAATGGAAGGTAACATCTAAACCTGACTTGAGAATTTCATGATGCTCAATCCCATTTTTATCACCAATATAGTGGACTTCCCAGCCATCTTCGATGAACTTAGGCATTAATAAAAGGTTGAGGGTAACGTGTCCAACCGTTCCCCCACCTGTAAATACTATTTTTTTCATATTATCCCTTTAACTCCGCTACAGTGTCGATGAAAAGATCTCCACGTACCTCAAAGTTGGCATACATATCCCAGCTAGCATTAGCAGGACTGAGGAGAACCACATCTCCTTCTTCCGCAATTTCATAAGCCTTTCGAGTTGCGTCAGCAATATCTGTTGCATCCACATAAGCCACACCAGCCTTATCTGCTGCACGTTTGACACGCTCTGCAGACTGACCGAGGATGACCATTTTCTTGAGTCCTTTAATATCCGGCACTAATTCATCAAACTCATTTCCACGGTCCAACCCACCAGCAATCAAGATAACCTTGTTATTGTCAAATCCAGACAAGGCTTTTTGAGTTGCCAAGATATTGGTTGACTTACTATCGTTGTAGAATTTCACCCCATTGATTTGGTCTACAAACTGGAGACGGTGCTTCACACCACCAAAGGCTGACAAGGTTTCCTTAATGATTTCATTGTCCACACCACGAAGTTTAGCTACAGCAATGGTTGCAAGAGCATTTTCCACATTGTGGCTACCAGGAACTCCGATTTCATCAGCTGCCATGACTTTTTCACCACGGAAGTAAAGAAGACCATCTTCAAGATAAGCACCGTCAACCTTTTCAAGGGTTGAGAATGGTACTACAGTCGCGTTTGTCTTTGTAGCAAGCTCTTTAGCTAATTCCTGGTTGAAGTTCAATACTAAGTAATCAGCCGCTGTCATATT
This sequence comes from Streptococcus sp. HMSC056C01, assembly GCF_001811305.1. Lineage (NCBI taxonomy): Bacteria > Bacillati > Bacillota > Bacilli > Lactobacillales > Streptococcaceae > Streptococcus > Streptococcus sp. HMSC056C01. The sequence goes on along the minus strand of NZ_KV804192.1, from coordinate 134,384 downwards.
GCTTTGAATATTCCACTTAGCTTCGACATAGGCTTCAAAAGAACCGTGATAGTCAATATGTGTTGGCATCAGGTTGGTGATAACAGCAATTTCAGGATGGAATTCCTGAATTCCCATTAATTGGAAAGAAGAAAGTTCCATGACAAGGGTATCCTTATCTGTTGCTGTCTGAGCTACCTGGCTTGCAGGGTAACCAATGTTACCTGATAAAAGCCCATTTTGTCCTGCAGCAGTCAGAACTTCTCCAATCATGGTTGTGGTCGTAGTCTTACCATTTGAACCAGTAATACCAACAATCGGTGCATCAGAAATCAAGTAGGCCAACTCAACCTCTGTCAAGACTGGAATGCCTTTTTCTAAAGCTTTTTCAATCATCGGGTTGCTATAAGGAATTCCTGGATTTTTTACCATGAGGGCAAAATCTTCATCCAATAATTCCAAAGGATGTCCACCAGTGACAACCTTGATTCCCTCTTCCAAAAGGCTCTGAGCTGCTGGATTTTCCTCAAAAGGTTTGCCATCATTCACCGTTACAATGGCGCCCAACTTGTCCAAGAGACGAGCTGCAGATTCACCTGATTTAGCTAAACCTAGGACTAATACTTTCTTATTTTCAAATTGATCAATTCGTTTCATATCTAGAACTCCATTTCTACTCTTACTATTTTACCATTTTTATGAAAATAAAAAAGCCACAAAGGGCTTTCTTATTTGTTTTTGTCCTCTACTAATTATTCTACAGACTTGAGGGCTTCTAACATATCCACCTTTTGGAGATAATGATTGACAAAAACTCCTAGGATGGTCAAAATGACACTGACGGCTAGAACTGGGATGAGATAAACTTCCCAGCCGACCTTCGGTTGAAAACGGAAGGTACCGGGTGCGATCATCTGAATGAGAAATTGATGGAGATAAAAGCCTGATACCAATCCTACAATCATTCCAATTAGTGACAATAGGATGGTTTCCCGATAGATGTAAAGGGTCACTTCTTTGTTATGAAAACCAAGAACCTTGATGGTTGAGAGTTCCCGAATCCGTTCAGCAACATTGATATTGGTCAAATTATAGAGAATCACGATGGCTAATAGCACCGATACCAGCACCAAAATCGCCATGGTATGATTCAGAGAATTAGCAAAACTTTCAAAGAGCTGAATGGTTGAGGCATTTTGAACGAGGCCACTAACAGCCGCCTGGTCCATAAATTCTCCTGCGACTCTTTCAGTATTCCCTTCACTTTTATCCTTAAGTTGGACCAGATAGGTGTTCATCTTGGGAGCTTGACCGTAAATTTTTTCATAGGTCGCCTGATTCATATAAACAAAATGGCCTACGTAGTGTTCGGTAATGGCTCCAACCTTAAAGGTTTTTCCATCTATTGTAAAGTTGTCACCTAGGGAAACTCCTGCCAACTGGGCTAATTTTTCAGTCAGAACAAGTCCGTTAGATAAGCTCAGTTTTTCCCCATTTTTTTCTAAATGGACAAAGGGATCCAGATCATCTTGATCCGTTACCATCATGGTCACGGTTTGAACACCTGCCTTGCCAGCATACTTTTCCTCAACCTGTTTGGAAGAAATTAAACGATAGTTTTCAACTTCATCACTCTGCAATTTTTCTTCTAGCTTTGCCTTATCAGAATCTGAAGCTCGAGAATTGACAGAGAGAATCATCTGATATTGTTGAAGATCCTTAAACTGTCTGTCAGCAACTCCTACCACAGAAGATTGGATACCAAGCCCTGCAAAGAGGAGAGCTACTGAACCTGCAACCCCAAAAATGGTCATCATCATGCGTTGTTTGTATCGGAAAATATTGCGGGCAGTTACCTTTTGGGTAAAGCTCAAATGAGACCAGATAAAGGTTATCCGCTCCAAGAGAATCTTTGAGCCCTTGACTGGCGGCTTGGGTAGTAATAATTGTGCTGCTTCTTCATGCAATTCTCTATGAGATACAAGGTAGGCAGGTAGGACACTAGCTACTAAGCTTAGTCCCAAAGCCAAGCAACTATAGGTCCAATAGAAATACTGCTGACTCTCACCAACGATCATTCGCTTAGTGATGATATGCGAAATAGTAGGTGCTAGGATGTAGTGACCAATCAGAATTCCTAGTAGAGTGCCAAGAGTACCAGCAACTAGACCGTAAATCACAAACTTAGCAATGATATCCTTGCTATGGTAGCCTAGAGCTTTGAAAATCCCTGCATTGGTCCTTTCCTCGTCTACAAATCGTGTCATGGTGGTAAAGGTAACCATGGCTGCTACGGCATAGAGAACAACTGGAAAGATATTCCCTACGGAACGAATACTCATGGCCGAGTTACTATACATGAGATAACCTTGACCAGTAGGAGAACTCTTTCGATTGTAGACATGATAGCTTGGCTCTGTCAGAGCATTGACTTCATCCTGACTAGTCTGCCATTTAGCCTTTTCGCTCGCTAGATTCGTTTCAGCTTGGCTCAGCTTTTCCTGTTCCTGCTTCAATTGCTTTTTTGCTTCTTCTAACTGACTAGAGACTTGACTTTTTTGTTGTTCTGGAAGTTGGTTTACTTGGTTTTCTTGATCTTGTAGACGCGTTTCGATTTCCTGTAGGCGTTTCTTGCCAGCTGTCAAGTTGGTCTCTGCTTCATCCAGTTGTTTCTTGCCCTCATCAAGGGACTCTTGGGCATCCTTCTTCATTTTCTCTAGCCGCGCTTGTCCATTATCAGCAACTAGTTCCTTTAGAGTCTCTTCTTCTTCCTCTAGCTTCTTTTCGTAATCACTAGAGAAAGGATTGACATCTGTTAGGCTAGCAAAGCGCAGGCGGGCAATCGTGTAAACAGAGCTCTTAAAATTTTCTTCAGTTACGACAGCGTAAGCTGCTAGATTCCCATTACCACTGGCTGAACTCCCCATATCTGATTTTGAAAAAATATCTGGAGAGTGAACAAAACCTGTAATGGTATAACTATCTCGCTTTAATTGAGAATTACTGCCATTCTTTTGACTCAAATGAATGACTTGACCAATCTGATAACGATCTTTCCAAAAATCAGCTAGAGCCAATTCATCTTCTTTTTCAGGCAAAAGCCCTTCCGTTACTTGAAATTTTGAAATCTTTTCAGTATTTGAAAAGATCCGTATGGCATCTTCACTGTTTGCCAGAGTCAAATCTGTCGTATAACCAAATTCGACATCTGCTCCTGATAGTGTTTGCAATTCTTCCTGGTCTGCCTGATCTAGACCGTAATCTGCTATGACAGTCATATCTGCGGCATTAGTTTCTTTCAGATAAGCCCCAGCTGTTCGCTCCATATTGGGACTGGCTACTTTGAGACCAACCACGGCTAAAGAACCTAACATCATTAGAGTTAGGATGGATAAAAACCGTCCCTTTGAACCTGTGAAAGACTGGAGCAGGTCTTTCCAATATGTCTTTCTTTTCATCTTAGTACTCCAAATCATCAATATCCTGTGGTTGAGGATTGAGGACAACACTCTTGACACTGGCATCATGCATCTGAATCACCCGATCAGCTATAGGAGCTAGGGAGGCATTATGGGTCACAATGATAACGGTAGCCCCCTTCTTACGTGACATATCTTGAAGAATCTTTAGAACCTGCTTACCAGTCTGGTAGTCCAAAGCTCCCGTTGGTTCATCACAAAGGAGAATTTTAGGATTTTTTGCCACCGCTCGAGCAATGGATACCCGTTGTTGCTCACCGCCTGACAGCTGAGCTGGAAAGTTATTTAGACGGTGCTCTAAGCCTACATCCTTGAGAACCTGCTCAGGATCCAAGGCATCAGCAACAATTTCTGAAGCCAGCTCAACATTTTCCTTAGCAGTCAAGTTAGAAACCAAATTGTAAAACTGAAAGACAAAGCCAACGTCATCTCTACGATAGTTGGTTCTCTGATGAGAAGTGAAATTCGAGATATTGGTTCCATCAATCCAGACTTGCCCTTCATCGTTTGTAGCCATACCGCCTAGAATATTTAAAACTGTTGACTTCCCTGCACCAGATGACCCAAGGATAATGACTAGTTCTCCCTTTTCAATCTCGAAGTTGACATCTCGATTGGCCACAATTTCCGTATCTCCAGTATGATACCTCTTATAGCTGTTTTTCATTTCAATATAAGCCATCCTATCTCCTCCTCTTCTATCCCTATTTTCATCTTTATTATAACTCTTTTGAGGATAGAAAGAAAGCTTATCCCTGTAGACTTTAGAGAGATTTTCAAAGTCCTCAGATGCGCTGAATTCAAGTCAGTATAGCCATGCCTTACTCACCATGTTTCTGATGCAATTCCTCTAGTTTGTTATTTTAGTTTTTTGTCAAATATCATCTTTGATCTTCTTTTGCAATTAACTGTTTAGCCAAAAAAGCGAACAAGACCAGTCTCTGTAGATCAGAAAACTAGTTTTGTCCGCTTTTTATTGTCGAGATCTGTTTCTTGGTCCAATCTCTATGACTTAGATGCTTTTACATCATTTTATTGGTCTTCTTTTTTCTTTCCCATTGCAAAGAGACCAAGAAGTGCTCCTACAACACCTGCTGTTGCAAGGGTTGCATTTTCCTTAGTACCTGTTTCAGGAAGGATATTTTGATGACTTGCAGGCGCTTGGTAGGTCTTGTCTTGTGACATAGCAAGAGCTACTTGTGACTGCTCATCTCTGTATGCTGGAGTTTCACCTGTAGTTGGGGCTGAACCATTCACACGTCCAGTAAATTCTGGAACTTGGTGACTAGTCCCTTCTCCACCAGGAACGCCACCTTCAAAGTGTGGAACTTGGTGGGTAGTTCCTTCTGAACCATTTACATGACCAGTGAACTCAGGTACTTCATGAACAGCGGCTTCTGCCCCATTGACACCGCCTGTAAATTCTGGAACCTCTACTACTGGTGCTGGCTCATCACCTGCTGTGCCAATGACTCCTGGGTACTCTGGGACTTCATGAACAGCGGCTTCTGCTCCATTGACACCGCCTGTAAATTCTGGAACTTCATGGATAGCTGGATCTGTTTTACCAGATACTTCTTTCTTAGTTCCGACTAAGACAATCTCATCTTGCGGTGCTTCAATAGTTTCGCGAAGTTTTTCAGTACGGCTTCCATCTAGTGCTACTTCAGTCAGGATACGTTCTTTACCTTCACGACCTGCTTGAGTTACACGAGTTTCACCTTCTGCTAGAGTTGGATCTTCTTTCTTCACTGTCTTGAAGCTGAGAGCTTCTTCTACCACTTCTAGGCTAGGAAGCTCTTCCTGAACAGCTGGGGCAACTTTTCCAGTTTCAACCTTTTCTTTGGTCAATTGGATACGGTATTCCTTGGCGTGTTTACCACTTTCTGAAACGAGACGTACCAAGACTGGAAGTTTATCGTCACCACTATCGACAACTGTTGCCGCTACGTTTTCACCAGCTTCAACGGTCACTTTAGGACGGTTTCCACTATAGGTTACTTGGTAATCCACACGAGCTTCAGAGAAGTCAGCAAGCTCTTTACCATCTACTAGAAGTTTAGAAGCTGTATTGTCTTTAGGAGCTTCACTTGGAGCGATAAAGGCCATTTCAGTGATAGCCACACCCTTCTTGTCTGCTTTTCTGTCCATGCGCCATCTCATAGCTTTAGCTTTGACTGGTGCAAAGGTTACATGGATGTCAGTTCCTGCTTGAACTTCTTGATCCGCACGGTATTCAACTTTCTCCCAGTTAGAAGGAGTATTGAATGGATGTTCTGGATCGTATGGTTGGTAGTTAGAGTAATATTCTGGTGAATCAAATTCTGGTCCAACATAGCGTTCTAGAACGAGTTTAGAAGGTGCATCTGTTCCACCATCTGCAAAGAAGCGAATGCTTCCTTCAGCTACTGTACGTTCAACAATTTTACCATTTTCTCTGAAGATAACCCCTACTGAAACTTCTGGATTTTCAGATGGAGTTGGAGACCAGTTGGTCCAACGACGGGTTTCATCATCTGAACCATCGTTAACATAATCTACACGGTCATGAGAGTTTGGATCAATATCGTTAGTTGCTGAGGCAAATGAACGGTTGCTATCATCATCGAAGTCTGGGTTGTCTGAAAGATTTTCTCCGAGTTTGTCTGTTACACGAACAGCCACTTCAGCAGTTAAATCAGTACCCAAAACGCGACCATGAACTGTAAATTCACCTGCTTTTGTTAGATTTTCTGCTGGAACTGCTTCCCAGTCAACAGCCAAGTCTTTCACTTCATAGTCAGATTTTCCTGTGAAGTAGACAGGAACTTTTGTTGGTAACTCAAGGGTTTGTCCTTTAGCAACCAAGCGAGATGATTTGGCAACAGCAACAGGTTTACTTGCGAGCAAATCTTTATCATTTGTGAAGTGTAGGCGGTATTCACCTAGGATATCTCCGTTTTCAGCCTTGACAACAACACGAACTGGATCTCCTTCACCTACGCTTGGTACAACTGTTGCAATACCATTTTCAGTGACATTTGCTGTAACAGCTGGAGCTTTTCCTTGGCTTGCTTCTAGATAGTAGTCAGTCAAGCCTGGGTTAAAGTTTGGCAAATCTTTTCCATCTACTTGGATTTTTGCTTGAGCATTCTTAGCTGCAGCTACTTGTTTAGAGAAGATTTGCATTTCTGTAATAGAAGTACCCCATTTACCATCTGGTCTAACCATGCGGATACGAACAGCATAAGTGTTGACTTTATCAAAGCTAAAGTGGGTCATTTCTCCAGCTCTGACTTGATCTGGAGCTTTAAGATTTGTTACTTCTTTCCAGTTTTTATCGTCATTAAAGACATGGTCTTCGCGTGCTACGAAGCTTGGATTCTTAGGAACTGTTGGAGTTTCTGAACCGACATAGTATTCGATGACATAGGATTTAGGTGCACCAACACCGTGGTCTTCGTGGAAGGCTACATTGAGGTTATCCACTGAACGTTTAGACATGATACCAGAATCACCAAAGAGAATTCCCACGGATGCTTCACTTGTACGGTTCCAGTTTGTCCAGCGGTTTGCTGGTTGGTTGTTATATGAAATTAGTTTGTCATTGACATTGGCTACTGAGTCACTTGGATTTGAGTCTGATGCAAAGGCAAGTGGCAATTCTGAACCAGTCCACTGGTCAGAAATATTAGCACCAGTTTCTGTCTGAGCAGACACACGAACATGAAGTTTAGTTGGTAGTTGAGTACCTTCGACATGTCCTGTCACAGTAAACTTGCCTTCTTGTGCGTATTGGCTTGGTTCAATTGCGTCCCAAGTTACTTTAGCTGAAGAGACTTGGCCATTTGAGTGGTAAGTACGAACGCTCTCTGGTAGTTGAGGAGCTTCTGCAACTGGAGTAGTTACGCTGACTTCTTCGACAGCAATGATACCTTCGACAGATACCTTAGCATGAGCTTCTTTCTCGATTCCTTCAACTTTACCTAAGACATCAAAGCTATGGTATTTAGCAAGGTCTTCCTTAGCAACTGCTTGCCAAGTTACCTTGTGAACCTTTGGAAATCCTTTGTCATACTCTACAGTTACAGTAGCAGGTAGACTTGGTTCTTGGTTCAAACCTGTCACGACACTAACTGGACGGATGGCTTGGACGACTTTATCTTCAGTATTTGCTTGAATGTTCAAGTCAATCTGACCTTCTGCTCCTTCAAATTGAGCTTTCAGAGTTACTTGACCAGGTTTATGCAATTCAAGCATACCTTTACGAACGGCTACATCTCCTTCACCTGTAGTTGAGAAGGTAACCTTATCAGCCTTCAAGACTGCTTGTGTACCGTCTTGATAGTGAGCCAAGACCTTGATACCGACAGTTTGGTTTTCTTTCAAAGTAGCCGCATTTTCAACTTCTAGGCTCAAACGTTCAATTTGTGGAGCTTCTTGTAGGAATTGGATAGCATAGGTTTGTAGTGGGCCACCATCGTTTGGTTGAACATGGATGCTTGCACGCATACCATTTGCTTCATTAGCTTGAATAACTGTCACTTGAGCATTTTCAGCTGTAGCTTTAACTTCTGGCAAAGCTACACCATAAGCAAGTTTATGGTATTTTACTGGTTGCTCAGTTGAAAGACCTTCTACAGCTTGGTCGGTTACGGTTACACTTGGAACTACTGGTGCAGATGCTTGACCTTCTGCGACTACAAAGGTCGCATCGATTTTATCTTCACCTGAAATTCCTTTAGCCTGGATACGAGAGCCTGGGATAGCTAATTTAGCTTGGTCTTCAGCTGCAACTTCCCACTTATCAACGTCATAGCTTCCTACGGTACCATCTGATAATACGTAAGATACAGATTTGTCAACTGAATTTAGGTCTGTATTTGGAGCGATTCTCTTGACTACAGGCAATTCTGCTTCGAGAGCCAAGACTTCAACACGCGCTTCTACATCACGTCCATCTGCTACACCCTTAACAGTCACAATTCCTGGTTCATTGACATCAACTGCTGACCATTCTACTGGAAGTTTTGTACGGCTACCATCACTGTAGATAAATGCTACCTTCTTAGGCATTTTCGGTGCTTGACCGATAACAGTACGAACTTTAGCAACTTCTGTACCCAAAACTGTTTTTTCAGCTTGGTCTTTCTTACCTGTAAAGATTGTAGTTTGATCAGATTTCAAGAGATCAGAGTGAGCAGTCAAGGTAAATTTACCAGCTTGCTCAGTTGATTTGACAATGACAACACCCTTACCATTGAAAGCCTTACGAACCCATGAACCGTCAGCTTGCTCTTTATAACGTTCACGGCTTGCTTGTTCACCGTTATCCACACCGACAATTTGACCTTGTCCATGCAACTGGAAGCGCACAAGGTTATTGGCAGTTGGAACTACATTACCAGCACTGTCAACGATTTCGTAGTAAATATAAGTGAGATCTTTTCCGTCTGCTGCGATAGCATTTTCTTCTTTGACTAGGCGAACACCTGCAGGTTCACCAGCAGTCGTAACCTTATCACGAGCAATTTCATTACCAGCCTCATCGCGAGCTACTGCTTCCAAGGTTCCAGGTTGATAAGCAACCTTCCACTCAAGGTAAAGTTCCTTGGCATTGGCACCTTCTTGGTAAGTACGGCCATCACTAGTTTGTTTCTTGTTAAAGGTTTTCTTACCTAGAGACTCGCCATTCAAGAACAGTTCCACACTGGCAGCATTTGAAAATGCACGAACAGGAATCTTACCATCTGCGTCCGCTACATTTGCTTTCAGAGTAGGATCTTCCCAGTTCCAGTGAGGAAGGAGGTGAACCATTGGTTTCTTCTGAGCAGAAACCCATTGGCTTTGGTACAAGTAATAGTCATTCTTAGGAATTCCGGCTGTATCTACGATACCAAAGTAAGAACTCTTAACTGGTGTGTTGTTTTGGTTGTGCCATGGAGTAGGCTCACCGATATAGTCGGTACCTGTCCAGATAAACTGACCTGCATAACCAGCATTGTCACGGTCAAAAGTCCACGATGCAGTGGCTGTTTTACCCCAACCAACACGGTCATTACCATAGTCTGATTGCTCATAATGACGATATGCTTGGTTGCTATGAACTAGCTCACTTTCTGGACGGAAATAGCTACCACGAGTACGAGTTGCTGAAGAAGTTTCTGAACCGTAAATCAACCAATTTGGATGCTTCGCACGAAGCTTCTTATAGTTGTCTTCTGAATAGTTAAATCCAACCGCATCAAGTTCGTTCGCAATCTTTTCATGATCACCACTACCATCACCAAAGCGGAACTTGTCTGCTCCCATAGTGACATAGCGTGTCTTATCAACTGCTTTAATAACTTGGACCAAGCGTTTTACAGTCGCTAGAGAACGAGCCTTACCGTCTGCTTCACCGATTTCATTACCGATAGACCACATGAAGATAGCAGGGTTGTTTTTGCCTCTTTCGACCATTGTACGTAGGTCAAAGTCAGACCATTTTTCACCTTTTTTAGCATCTGGGTGAGTGGCGTCTTTGTCAAAGAAACGTCCGTAGTCATACTGTTTCTTACCACCGTACCAAGTATCGAAGGCTTCTTCTTGCACCAACAAACCTAGTTCTGCAGCGATCTGCAACGTTTGCTCACTAGCTGGGTTGTGGGTTGTACGGATAGAGTTCACACCCATATCCTTCATCTGTTTCAGACGACGGTATTCTGCCTTATAGTTTTCTTCAGCCCCTAGAGCTCCGTGGTCGTGGTGAAGAGAAACTCCATGGAATTTAATGCGTTCACCATTCAAAGAGAAGCCTTCATTTGGTGTCCAGTTATAGTAACGGTAACCAAACAAGTCCTTCTTAGCATCTACCAATTGGCCGTCACGATAAACACGAGTCACTAATTCATAAAGAGCCGGTTTATCGTTAAGAACTGTCCAGAGTTTTGGTTTCTCAACTTGCAAAATAGCATTCAAACTAGTTGATTGATGAGCTTTCAAGACTTGGCTATCTGTACGAACTGCGTCCGTTACAGCCTGACCATTTCGTTCAATAATTTGGTATTCAGCAACAATTTCATGATCTTTGTCATCTGTATTGACGATCTTACTTGTTACATGAGTATCAACCTTACCATTTTGTTGTTTTTCAAGGTCTGGTGTTAAGATAGTTGTTCCATTTTTCTCAGCATGAACCTTATCTGTGACTTGAAGGGTAACATCGCGGTAAATACCACTTCCTGAGTACCAACGGCTACTTGGTTGTTTGTTGACCGCATGTACAGCCACGACATTCTCACGACCATCTTTATTGAGATAATCAGTGATGTCATAAGAGAATTGGTTGTAACCATTTGGATAGTGACCAACTAGCTGACCGTTTACATAGACTTGCGAATCCATATAAACTCCATCAAAGACCAGGCGAACATTCTTGTTAAGGTCTTTTTCATCAAGTTTAAAGGTCTTGCGATACCAAGCATCACCACCATTGAGTTGTCCACCTTCGTTTTGGGCAGGAGAATCGTGATCGAAGTCATTGTAGATACTCCAGTCATGAGGAAGGTCTAATTTCTTCCAGCTTGATACATCTGCATCTGGTTTGATAGCGTCTTTGGCATTAGCATTAAGTTTAAAATGCCAGTTTTGGTTAAATTCTACTTTACGGTCCTCAACCAATTGATTTACCTCCTCACTGGTAGCCGGTTTTAGATCCGGTTTTTCCGTTTGAGCAGATTGATCTTTAGTAATTGCTTGAGGTTTCTTATCTAAGATGGAATCCTCTTTTTTGTCAGAATCTGACTGTACAGTTTGATCATCCCGTGCCTTTTCAACTGCATGAGCTGGTGTAGCAACTTCACTTGCAGCTGATTCAGTTGATGCTGGCTGTTCTGGACTTCTTGTTTCACCAAGTTCCTCTTTATGAGAATCATCCTCTACTTTTTCTGCAGCAACTGCAATTGGAGTTTCATCAGCTGAAACTGGGTTTGCACCAGCTACACTTGCACCAAATAAGACTGAGCAAGTACCGATGACTACAGAGCAAGTTCCAACGGTAAATTTTCGGATACTATACACTCTTTTTCGATTCCAATGATCTTTTCTCATAAGATCCTCCTTATATTCGTAACCGCTTCCAATTTTATGTAAGCGCTCTACTTTTTCAGTAGTATTTTGCTTCTATTTTATAAAATAATATAAGAAACTTCAATACTGGCAGCATAAAAATCATACTTTTGATTCTTTTTTCTATAATTAGTAGAAAACTTTGAAAATCTGAATGTACATTTAGTGAATGATTTTACTAAAAAAGGCGGTAGGACGGAAATCGATAGACAAAGTCTCGATTTCGTAGTCC
>NZ_KV804192.1:90807-122506 GCF_001811305.1 Streptococcus sp. HMSC056C01 | reverse complement strand
CGCGTCAAAGTTTGATTGCTAATAAAAAGTGAGGGCGGGATCTTTTGTCCCAACCTCTTTTACGGTCTATCAAACTGATATTTCTTATTAGATTATTGACTAGATTTCCCCTTTTCCAGTAGCTTGACCATCTCATCTTTACGTTCTTCTAACTCTGCAATTTGCTGCAGCAAAAGCTCTGAAAAATCACATTCAAGCTCTTCAGTTTCGCCACTATTAAACCAATCTAGAGCTACTATATGATTGTCCTTATCAAAGCAGAAAATCACATCTCCATCCCCGATGATAGATAGAAATGGAATATAGTCAACAAATCCTAAATCATGTAATTCCTTAGTTTTTATTCGAATGTCTAGGAAGTCTGGGATGCCATTTGCAATTCCCAAGACCTTGATACCTCGGCAGAAGGTCCAAAAAGGGGCTACATCGTAAGCCTTGGCTCTTGGCCATAGCTCTTCCCTGACTTCCATAAAGAGACCTCCCAGAGCTGACATGGTGAATTCCCTGAAATCTTCTGGCAGACGAATACCGTATTGATTTTCAAAATCCTGAACATCTTCTTCCGATGGTTCATTGCCCATGCAGGCGACAACTTGATAAGTTTCCTTATCACAGTGACGAAAATAATCATAAACTTCCTTGAGTGCCATTATCCAACTCCTTATCCTACATAGATATACTCAATAACCACATCACATAGTTGATGATCCTTGTCATAGCCAAAGTAAACAGGATAATTTCCATCTCCAAAACCAGATTGTATCATTGGAATAGTCAGGTCTGTATGTGGTATTTTAAAGTTAATCCAATCACCGCCTTCTCGTTGATATAGGGGATGTTCTATGGCATTTTGAGCAAAAATTTCCTCAAAGAAATCATCATAGATGTTTTTTTCAGGATTTTCTTGATACCATTTTTCTTCAAAATCACAGTAGGCATTTTTTGTCTCAACATCCACAATAGTTGCTAAGCCTGCATCGACTGAAAATCCAAAATAAGAATCTTCTTCAACAGAATCCAGGTTTTCAGTACCAGTTAAAGCTTCATAGTAAACAACTGGAAGTGTATCTGTAAATTGAACTCTTGTTGCAACATACCTATAATGATCTTCTTCGATTTTAACTACCAAGGTTTTGAGAGGAAATGTTCCTTTTGGAACGGTCTCTAAATAGGGTTTTTCATTCCTACGAAGCCAGACCAAGGGATCCCTAACTAAAATTTCTCCACTTGGGAAGGTCACTTCCCCCATATCTAAGACAAAGACTTCCTTGCCGTCTATTTCTTTCATCTCGAAACACGCTGCGTAATTGACAGACGAGGTCAAAATATGTTTGATTTCTTGGTATTTTTGCAACCATTCTTCAGAAACTTGAAGTTTTTCCATCGGTCTTTCCTTTCTAGTTTAAAACAAGCATGTGTTGGAGTTAAAAAACGGTTTAAATCGAATCTAAATAAACTACAAATCCAGCTGGTAAGATGACTTGATGTCCATCTTCAAGCTGGCAATGACTAGCTAAATCAACTGAATCTCTATCTAAAACAAAATTCTCAGAAGACTGGTTAAAGATGGCTTGAACTTCTTTCCCTTCATAGTTCCATTTCAAAGCTAGAACATCTGGTTTCACTTCTTCTAGCTTATAGGTTCCATATTGAATAATGCTTGAAATTTCCTTACGGATCTTGATTAATTGCTTCATGAAATTCAGCATATCATTGTCCTCAGAAACACGGTCCCAAGGCATGACACGACGGCAGTCAGGGTCTGGTCCCCCTTTAAGTGCCAGCTCTGTTCCGTAATAGATACAAGGGGTCCCTTTTTGAAGGTAGAGGAAGGCAAGGGCTGCCTTGACATGCTGCATATTTCCTTTTGCAGTTGTGAGGATTCGCTCCGTATCGTGAGAATCCAGAAGATTAAACATGACCTCTGAGATTTGTTGCTTATAGTACATAGACTGGCTATTGATTTCTGAAATAAACTGCTCCGTCTTTTTAGTCTGACGCAAGAAATAGTCCTTGATACTTTCAGAGAGTGGGTAGTTCATAACTGCATGGAACTCATCCCCTTTTAGCCAAGGCTGAGAAGTATGCCAGATTTCACCCAAGATGTACAAATCAGGCTTTTTAGCAAGAACTGCCTTTCTGAAATCTCTCCAGAACTGGTGGTCAATTTCATTGGCAACATCCAAACGCCAAGCATCGATATCAAAATTTTCAATCCAGTAGGTCGCAACACTTAAAAGAAATTTTTTAACTTCAGGATTTGCCGTATTTAACTTAGGCATATAGCTGGCAAAGGCAAAGGTATGATAAGGGAGTTCTCTTGGGTTCTTAAGTTTATCCTCTGTAACTGGGAATTCTTGGATATGGAACCAATCTTTATAAGGGGAATTTTCTCCATTTTTTAGAACATCCTGCCATTGGACAGATTGATAACCTATATGGTTAAACACCGCATCAAGCATGATCTTAATGCCACGTTTATGAGCTTCCCCGACTAGATTACGGAAGACTTCCTTGTCTCCAAAGTGACGGTCGATTTCAAAATAATCCGTCGTATCGTACTTGTGATTGGTTGTAGCTTCAAAAATCGGACAGAGATAGAGCCCAGTGATTCCTAGGTCTTTGAGATAGTCCAGATGGTCGATAATCCCTTGCAAGTCTCCACCAAAAAAGTCATCCCTGTTAGGCGCAATCTCTGCATCCCACGCTCGAGCTCCATCAGGAGTCAAATTAGGATTTCCATTAGCGAAGCGTTCAGGAAAAATCTGGTACCAAACGGTATTTGAAACCCAGCTAGGAACTTGGCAACCATCGATTTCGTGAATGTAAGGAAGCTTAAAGCCATTCCCTTCAGCATCCAAGTTTTCTTGACTATGTTCTACACAACCCTTATCTCCATAGTAGACACCCTGGCCTTCTGTATCAAGAAGTTCAAAGAGATACTGAATCCGTGCAAAATGAACCGATACCGTAACCTGCCAATAATCAAATAAAGCATCCGAGGTTACTTTAATCATTTCTTTCTTAGATTCATACTTATCCTCAATGAAAATAAAGGGATCACCATAGTGTAGAATGACCTGCTGGACATCATTTTTCTTGGTTCTGATTCGAATATGTAGCTGACCTTCCTTATAAAGATAAGCATACTCTGATTCTGGTCTATGATAAATGGCTGTTAATTCCATGTCTTGTCTCCTAAATAATCATCATCAATAAAAGTGCAAACGTTTTCATAATTGCTAGTTCTAGTATACTATTTTAACTGTTTATTTGCAATTTTTATACCAGTTTTACGATAGATATATAGATGGACAAGGGTAAAATTGAGTAGACTATTTTTGAGCTTTAAAAAGAGAGTTTCCATGAACCGGAAAACTCTCTCATCATTACGGGGCAGATGATTAAAATAAATGCTATCTGATATCTTTAATCCTCTAGAACGAAAATTTCTTCAACATGTAGTCGCAGCAATCTTGCAATTTTCATTGCTAGTTCAAGTGTAGGATTGTACTTGTCATTCTCGATAGCTATAATGGTTTGTCGACTAACGCCTAATATTTTTGCCATATCTTCCTGACGTAGTCCTTCAGACTTTCTTAACTGTTTGATATTATTTTTCATACAGCATTAGTCTTTCTGAAAACAATAAATGCCAATCGCCAAAACTACGATAAGGATAAGAACCATCAAAATTACTCCTTGAACAAGTTTATTTGGTTCTTTAAACTCTTCATCACTATCAATCATTTTCTGTTTTATTGCAAGTTGTGTAAATCCTTGAACAGAAATAGATAAACATAAAATCAGACATGGTAACATTTCAAGTCTAATGCCTTTTGTAATAGATTGATAGATATTAAATACTGTCCATCCACATAAACCAAATAGAGCCGTTTTATAACCCCATTCCTCAGAACGTAGCTGAATCGCTCTGTCCATTTCATCCATTTTTCTCATAGTCCTGTTCCTCCAATCCGTCAAAAAAATGTCAAGAGCTCTTTACATTTATTATTATACTCTAAATCGATGAAATGTCAAGATGTTTTAACATTATTAGGCTTTTTTATTTTCTTCATCTATTCTAAGAATATTCCTAACTCCGATTCACAACCTAGTCAATCTGACAAAGGGCAAGTTCTTTTAATCCTCTGTCGTACAGGAAGGTTAAACAATAGTTGTCTGTTATATTTTGAAGCTTGTGTTTACTCATTCCTCTAGGCAAGGCTATATCGCACAACTCTCTTGTTGCCAGAGAAAATAGCTTTTGCTTGCCCTTCCAGTCATCATTCTTAAATAGGGGGCTCAGGATAAGATAAGGCGAATCCGTAAAGAGTCCATTGACACCAGCTTTTTTACCTAAAGCCTTTAAATGTTCAGATTCTAATAACTTTTCGATAATACGACCATCACTAGAGATTTTAACTAGGGCATAATAGTCCATGCCCCATTTATTGACAGAGGTTTGACTTTCTCCAGAGCTAAAGGCATAGAGCTCTTGCTGCCAATATTTCAGACTATCGATTTTAGGACTAACATCAGAGTTCGTGTCGTGGTGCTTTAAATCTTTTTTATCAATATGCGAATAAGTGGTCCACTTCGCCTGCTTTTTCTCTCTATCAAATTCTAAAAGGGCAAAGTTTCTTGCCTGATTTGTATAAACTTGATTTTCAAAACACACGGGGATCTGGTTGCTATCTGAAACTATTTGAAAATATCTCTCTTGTGCTTTTTTTGGAAGTATACTTTGCGGATCCTTTATGGCAATGATTTCTGGATTAGAAAAATCACCAGTATAATAGACTATTTCCTTACCAGCCTTGATGATGCCAATATTTTGTCCATCTGTAAAGAGTAGAGGCTCTTCCTCCCAAACATGGTCACAATCCCAAGCATCTATCTCCTTCACACCCAAAGGCGATACTTCAAGCAGACAGTAACGATTGAAAGCTTCCTTCTCACTGGTCAAGACAAAGGCTCTACCATCCTGTAACATGACAGAATTGAAAACACTATTGTAGTCCTTGTCTAGTTCCAATTTGTTCAATAGGCTTAACTTTAACTTCCCCATTTTCTTCCTCCTGATACTCAATGAAAATCAAAGAGCAAACTAGGAAGCTAGCCAAAGGCTGTACTCGAGTACGGCAAGGCGAAGCTGACGTGGTTTGAATTTGATTTTTGAAGAGTATAAACAATCACCATTCATTGATGGCAAATAGAATGGCTAATCGAATATTTCTTAGCAACTGATCTGAAAGGTCATCGTATTGTTGACCAAGTCCTTTATCTTGTGCCAGACAGCCAGGTTCATCATTCCAGGAGCCCATTCCTCCAAAAACATCCGCTGCACTTGCTGCTCTAAATATATTTTGATTTTGTGGCGGAATTTGAGGCTCCTCTAGCACCTTAGTAGTATCAAGGTCAAGGAGATGGTTTCTAGCAGAGTGAAAGACTTTGGCAAAGTTGTCACATTCAATTTTAATTGCTAGATTTTCTATACGAGTCAATATCTCCTTAAATTCTTCGATATTATTTTCATAGTGGGGAATGTCTTGAGAAGACCTCTTCCATTCAAACTCAGTGTAGGTAACATCCCAGCCACTGCCTGCGAAAGCAACTTCCCAATTTGGTAGGAAATAACTTGCCTTCCCATCTTTATAAAAACAGAGAATTGAACTCTGTGTCGTATTGGAGAAACCTAAAATACCTCTGTCATTTACTGAGATAGGGCAAAATAATTGTAAGTCCTTCAAACCTTTTTCCTTAAGATTTTCAAACCAATCAGCTACAGAAAGTTCTGTAGCTTCCCCATTTTCTGACAGCAAAATTTGAAAGCTCAACTTATTTGTATATTTTTCAGGCTTATAGCATATTTCTTTACCACTTTTTAAAGCCTTCCTAGTTGCTGCCACGATACAGGCTATTTGGTACATTTGTCCGTTCATACTATCTCATCCATTATCCCTTCAATCAAATTTGTAAGGCTTTTAGCCGCATAGATCACCTGGTCAGGATCATGGATGTAGCAAATAACCTGACCTTCCTGACCCTCCTGGTCTGGATCAAAATCCAGCATAAGATAACAAGAGTCACAATACTGAGCAAAAGGAATCCATTTTTTATTAAAAAGATAGGGCTTTATTCTACTATCACGCATATTTTCCAGATCTTGATTAGAAAAATAATCTGAAAAATCCGTCAATAGAGCATCCCTATTTTGAAAGTATTTTTTACAACTTTCCATTTCCTGCAAACTCATGAGAGAAAAAGGCAGCTCTCTCTGGTCAATCACACAAGGTAAAATAGAGAAGTATTTACTCCCGTTTTTGTAGCTATAAAGCGCTTTGAAGTCACTAGGTAGACGAATACCAAATAACTCCTCAAAGGCTTGAAGCTCTTCCTCGGAAGTACCAGAAATATTCTGATAATCAGCCAGGTAT
The DNA here is from genome assembly GCF_001811305.1 of Streptococcus sp. HMSC056C01. Taxonomy (NCBI): domain Bacteria; kingdom Bacillati; phylum Bacillota; class Bacilli; order Lactobacillales; family Streptococcaceae; genus Streptococcus; species Streptococcus sp. HMSC056C01. The sequence goes on along the minus strand of NZ_KV804192.1, from coordinate 116,066 downwards.
TCCTCTTCCACAGGATCATCCAAATCCCAATCTTCAAAATACTCACAAATATAAGTTTCTATTTTTTTAACTTGGTCAATTAGTTGCATCATTTCACCATGATTTCTTTATTTTATCTGTCTTCCAATGCTTTTTACCGCTTATAACTTGTTTTTTCTAGGAGAAGGGGTTCAGGATTTTGCTTAATCCAAGCAATAGCTAACTGACACAAGCGGTCTAGGCGAGGCCCGTCATCAAAATCTTTCCCATGAACCTGAGCAATAAGCTCTTTAGTCTCTGCTAATTCTTGTTCTGAAAGGGGATTTCCCAGAGACAAATATTGAGAGAGAGTCTGAAGCATTTTTCTATAGTCCCTGTCCCAGTTGGCCCCACCATTGCGATCCAGTTCATCTCGAACTCGACCTGGTATACGGATAACTTCTCCCTGAACAGTTTTTGCTGCGCCACTTGAAGGGATTAAGAAGGACCAAAGTTCCTCATATTGCTCCTCCCAAGTTCCTTCTTTGACTAAGATTGGTGCACTGCCATCATGGGTTATTCGTTTGGCTACTGGCTTGACATCAAACAAACGATACAGTTTGGCTAAACCTTTATCTGCTGCTTCTAGATAGTCAGGATTGATCCCTTCTCTATGAAATTCAAAATCCTTACCGATATTTTCGACCTTTTCTTTCATAGCAGGCGTTTTCTTGGCACCAGCATCCAGCAACATAGAGGCGATTTCAGCTGTTTGAGCAATATAGATTCCCCGACAGACAGTGAGAACTGAGTCTAGGGGAGTCTGTCCCCTATCATTTTTAGGGTTAACATTTGCTCCCTTTTCTAAGAGAAGTGCAACTGTTTTAGGATGAAAAAACTGAGCTGCCATATGCAATGGTGTGTTGCCGTAAGTATTGGTTTTTCCAATGTCTGCACCCAATTCAAGCAAGAGTTTTACAGTATCTCTCCCCAAGATTGCTTGACGGTACAAGGGAGTCGCTCCATAATAATCAGGGATATTGATATCCAAGCCCTGTTCGACAAGCCAGATAACCAATTCATCCGGGACTCCTCCCATATGCAGAGGTGTACATAAGCTAAATCTTCCATCATGAGCGGTTAATTCACAACGATCATAGACTGCTTTAAGGGCTTCAATATTTCCTTCGTCCATTAAATCCTTAAACTCTTTTGGTAATGTAACTCTTTTCTTTGCCATTTTTAGTTCCTTTCTTCTGATTCAGCATCTAGGGCAAGCCAATGAAGTTTGTCAACCGTTTTCAAAGTCATGACTTGTCCATCATAATCATTTTTCAACTCAAGACCGTTTTGCTCAATAGATATATGATTGTACCAGTGGTCTAGGCTAGCGTATTCCCCCGTATGAATGTCGATGAGCATACTCGTTATGGGATCCCAAGTCCCTTTCTTAACTGTTTCTGCTAAGAGGTAGTAAGCATCTAAAAATATGAGATTTCTCCCATAGATCCAAAAAGGCAGTTCAAGCTCTAACAAGGGCAACTTGGCAGAAAAAATCTCATCACCGTGTGGTGGAACGGTTTCATAATGAAATTCTATCTCACTGCCATAATAGGCAATCAAGGCTCCCTGACATCCGATATTTTGAGGAATTCCTTCCTCAGCTATTATAAATTCCATGACCTGCTCCTTCTATTTTCAATCATAAAATCCGACCAGACTCTGCCAGAATATCAAACTGGACGCATGGCATTTTCTAGTCATCAAGTGGATGAAGTCACTTTCACAACCCTTCCAAACTGCAGATTGAGCCGTTCCCATGGCTCTAACAAATGCTAGAAAATCTGGTGACAGCCATATTTTTTCATCATAGTTCAGCTCTGCATCAACAGCATAGACAGTCCCAATTTTACAATCCAGCAAAATAGTGTAGGGATCTCCATTTGCAATGATGATCAAGCTGCTTTCTTGTAGAGTTGAGTAATCATGGTATTCCAAATTGCGATTGATCAACCAAGTCAGACTAGTGCCGTCCCCATATCCAAACTGGTAACTTAAAAAACCGATCTGCCCCCAGTTATAGGCCAGAATATACTTCCTAAAAATCGGATCCAAATCTTGGATTTGAAGTTGTCCTTTCAAACGGTCCAGTTCAGACACTGGCAAATCTGTTTTATTAAGGACAATCCCTTCTCTTATCTCAGGGTCCAGCCCTTGTGTTTCTTCTTGGGTAAGGGAAATGATTTGGTCAATTGTCAATAATTCCATTGTCGACCTCCGACTATACATAGGGCATTATCTAGGGTAAGCTAGCTGGTTTGGGACTTCATTTATCTAATGACCTTTCTTATCTCAATTATACTCTAAAACTATCAAATAGAGATAAAATACCAGTATTTTTAGGGATTATTTTCGATGAACAACTTCTCCTAATTAAAGCAAAAAGCCATTCCTCAAGGAAACAGCTTTATCACTTATAATTAAAGGTTTCTCCAGCCAACTTATCTGCTAGCTTGGGAAAGAGGGTATAAAACTTATGGGCTAGATTGAGTAAGACTGGGAGATTGAGTTCTCGTTTGTTTTTCCCTATGGTTTTGACAATCTTTCTAGCTACTACATCTGGCTCGAGTAGGAAACGGTCAACCGATTTGAGATAACTGCCGTCTGGATCAGCCTGGTCAAAAAATCCTGTACGGATTGGGCCTGGATTAACCGTTGTCACATAGACACCATAGGGCATGAGTTCGAGGCGCAAAGCATTTGAAAAACCAATGGCCGCAAACTTGGTCGCAGAGTATAGACTGGACTTGTTAGTCGCTATCAATCCTGCCATACTGACGATATTGATGATATGCCCTTTTCGCATCTCCTTCATACGAGCTGCAAGCAAACGTGATAGATTCATGAGAGCAAAGGTGTTAACCTCAAACATTTGATGAATATCTTGATTAGAAATCTTGTCAAAATCCTCAAAAATCCCGTAGCCAGCGTTGTTAATCAAAACATCAATCTTACCATAACGGAGATAGAGGTCAGCTACCAGTCCTTCTAAGGCTTGCTCATTAGTAATATCAATTTCAATCAATTCTACCTGAGGATGATTTCCGTATAGTTGAGCTAATTTTTCCTTATTTCTACCCAGCAAAATCAATTGATCATTGGGCAAGAGTTTGACCATTTCTTGGGCTAGACCACCACTAGCACCCGTAATGAGAATAGTAGACATATTTATCCTTTCTCGAGATCCTAGATTTCCAATTCTTCTAGGTCTTTAACCACATGGACATTTTCAAAAATCGTTGCCGCATCTTTCTTGAGTTGACTAATGTCTTTTGAAAGGAAGCGTGCACTGATATGGTTGAGCAAGAGTCGTTTGGCTCCTGCTTCTGCCGCTACCTGAGCAGCCTGCATATTGGTTGAGTGACCATGATTGCGGGCAATTTTCTCATCACCTTTACCATAAGTGGACTCATGGACAAGAACATCCGCATTGACCCCAAGACGCACACTAGCATCTGTTTTTCGAGTATCTCCCAAAATGGTGATAATCTTACCAGGTCGCGGTGCTGAGATGTAGTCTGCTGCCTTGATCTCGGTGCCGTCTTCTAGGATAACATCCTGACCGTTTTTGATTTTTCCAAAAAGTGGGCCAAATGGGACTCCAGCAGCCTTGAGTTTTTCAGCATCCAAAGTTCCTTCCAAATCCTTTTGCATGACACGATAGCCAACACAGAAAATAGTGTGGTCCAACTCCTCTGCATACACCGTAAACTTATCGGTCTCCAGGATTTTTCCTAGAGAATCTTGATCAAATTCATGAAAATGAATGCGGTAGGGCAAACGAGAACCCGACACACGAAGGCTGGTTAAAACAAAGGACTTGATCCCTTGAGGTCCATAGATTTCCAAATCTGTCTGCTCTTCATTGGCCTGAAAAGCACGGCTAGAAAGGAATCCTGGCAAGCCAAAAATGTGGTCTCCATGCAGGTGGGTGATAAAGATTTTGCTGACCTTACGTGGTCGAATTGTGGTTTCCAGAATGCGATTTTGCGTTCCTTCTCCACAGTCAAAGAGCCAAACTTCATTAATCTCATCCAAGAGTTTCAGGGCGAGACTTGAGACGTTACGGGCTTTAGAGGGCTGACCAGCCCCCGTTCCTAAAAATTGAATGTCCATTCGATACTTTCTAATTAATCAATATATAACATGGCTGTGCGGTTTTCCGATCGGAAATAGCGCTTGCCAGAAAAAGCTTTAGCTTCTTGCAGTAAATCCTCTTGGCTGTAGCCTTTGAGACGCTTACGACCATCAGCCAAGCTTTCTAAATCCGTCAAAGCCGTGAGACTCTCCACACTAACAACTTCCTCATCTCCAACAGCCTTCATGTAAATCTTACCAGACTCTTCAAAGACTAGTTGATGAGGAAAAATTTGCGCAATTTCAAAGAGCAAATCTTCCGAAATAACTTCTTTATTTTCAGAAAAAATTCGACCCAGACCCTCACTCTCATAGCAAAAACCAAAAGATTTGCCTGACAGATTAAGACGGATAAAGGGTTTGCTTTCTTCCGTGAAACTTGGCTCAGCATTGTAGAGGTTCAGTTCTTGGCTGACTTCTGCAAAATAATCTGTCGCAGCTTGAGGACTCTTTTTCTGGTAGAGTTCTGCAAAGTAGGCATTCACTACGCTGGGTGGAGGGGTGATGAGAGCTAGCTGCTCCTCTTCAGACCTACCAGCTAGAAGCTGGTCCAAATATACCTTGTCTAGACTTGTATAGCCACCATATTTGAGAGCTAATGATTTGATATCAGTCATAAAATTCTTCTAATCTCCATTTATTTTTCTCAGAAATGTAGCCTCTGATGACTTCGCCATCATCTTGGTAGTCACGTTCTTCTAGGATAGCAACACTTTCTAAATCATGAATCTTGTAAGACTTAGAAAAAGGCACGCGCAAAGTAAAGGGTTCAAAAATTTCCTTGATCTTATCTAGCAATAAAGCCTGTAACTGTTCTCTACTATCTTTAGACTTGGCAGAAATCAATGCATAAGGCGTTTGAGTAGGCGTGAAATCTTCCACCAAATCCGCTTTATTATAAAGGGTTAGGCGAGGAATATCCTCCATGTCCAAGTCTTTCATGATAGACAGGACCGTTTTTTCATGTTCCTCATGGTAAGGATTGCTGGCATCGATAACATGAACCAGAAGGTCTACATGCTTACTTTCTTCCAAGGTCGACTTGAAACTGGACACCAACTCTGTCGGTAAGTCTTGAATAAACCCAACAGTATCAGTTAAAGTCACCTGTAGATTGCCCCCCAGATGAATGCTTTTAGTTGTCGCATCCAGAGTCGCAAAGAGCTCATCTGCCTCATACTGGGTCTTGCTAGTCAAGGTATTCATGATAGTTGACTTTCCAGCATTGGTGTAGCCAATCAAACCAATCTTAAAGGTACTTGACTCCAATCGTTTTTCTCGAACTGTCGCTCGATTTTTCTCAACGACTTTGAGCTGACGCTCGATATCTGTGATTTGGTTACGAACACTACGACGATTGAGCTCCAACTGACTTTCACCTGGACCACGAGAACCAATGCCCCCAGCCTGACGGCTAAGCATAATCCCTTGACCAACCAAGCGAGGCAAGAGGTATTTGAGCTGAGCAAGATGAACTTGAAGCTTTCCTTCATGGCTTCGAGCTCTCATTGCAAAGATATCCAAAATCAACTGCATTCGGTCAATGACTTTAACACCCAAGACTTCTTCTAAATTGACATTTTGTCGAGGTGTCAGACGGTTGTTGACGATGACAGTCGTGATTTCTTCTGCATCCACCATTTGAGTTATTTCTTCTAACTTACCAGAACCGACGAAGGTCTTGGAGTCGTATTTTTCACGTTTTTGTCTGTAGCTATCGACTACGACTGCACCAGCCGTCTTAGCCAGACTAGCCAGTTCTTCCATGGAGAGGTCAAAATTATCCATGCCCTGAAGTTCAACACCAATCAGCAGGACTCGCTCCTCTTTTTTCTCCGTTTCAATCATTTAAAAACTCCTCAATCTGGCTGAAAATACGCTCTTTCACACCAGATTCTCCAATCTGATAAAAGATTACCTGCATGCGGTTACGGAACCAGGTCAACTGACGCTTGGCAAAACGACGAGTCGCCTGCTTAAGACTATCACTAGCCTCCTCCAAACTTTGCTCCCCTCGAAAATAGGGAAAGAGTTCCTTATAGCCAATCCCTTTAGCAGCCTGCACATCTGGATAATGGTCAAACAACCACTTAGCTTCATCCAATAGTCCAGCTTCAAACATCAAATCCACACGGTGGTTAATCCGTTCATAAAGCTGACTACGCTCATCATCCAAGCAAATAATCAGAGGTTCATACAAGGTCTCTTGATTTTCCAAGTCTTGACCAAAATGGGCAATTTCCAAGGCACGCATGGCACGACGACGATTAAACTGGGGAATTTCAAGGCCTGTTTGCTCTACAAGATGGGCTAACTCCTCATCCGAAAAAGGTTCCAAACTAGCTCGATAGGCTAAAATATCCTCATGTGGAGTCTCTCCACCTAAATGATATCCTTCTAGCAGACTCTGGATATAAAGACCTGTCCCACCAGCTATTATGGCAAGCTTACCACGACTTTGAATATCCTCAATGGCCGCCTTAGCTTCTGAAACAAAATCAAAAGCCGAGTAAGACTCGGTTACTTCTCTCACATCAATCAAATGATGAGGGACAGTTGCCTGCTCCTCCGGACTAGCCTTGGCTGTCCCAATATCTAGTCCTCGATAGACTTGTTGGCTATCTCCACTAACTACTTCACCATTAAAATGCTTAGCAACTTCAATGGCTAGAGCTGTCTTTCCAACTGCAGTCGGTCCAACAATCACAATTATTTTTGTTTTCATCTTTTTTCCTTGAAAAATTCCCATTTTTTCGTTACTATTATTATATCACAAAAAGGTCAGTCAGAAAAATGCGACCTCTTAAGGTAGCTGGCTGATTTATAAGTTAAAGGAGGAATACTCATGGCTAAAGGATTCGCTAAAGGTCTTGTAACAGGTATTGCAGGAACTGTCGCTGCAGTTGCAGGTGCAGTATACGCAGTTAAAAAGAAAGTGATCGAACCAGAAGAACAAAAAGCAGCTTTCATCGAAGAAAATCGTAAGAAAGCAGCGCGTCGTCGCGTATCACACTAAGCAACAAAAGAAGTTGAGATTTTTTCTCAACTTCTTTTTTTCTATTCTTTTATACTCAATAAAAACCAAATAGGAAACTAGGAATCTAGCGTGGTTTGAAGAGATTTTCAGAGAGTATTAAATTGCCAAGTCAAACTTCAACTGTGGCTTGACTGGATCATAATCAACCAGCTCAAAATCCTCTGCTTTAATATCAAAGAAGTTGGTCTTGTCTGGTACATTTAAGACCAAACGTGGTTGGCAATTTGAAGGCTCACGACGAAGCAATTCCTGAGCTTGTTCAAATTGATTGTCATAAATGTGAAGGTTATTGATAAAGTAGAAGAATTTCCCAACTTTCCAACCAAAGTGTTTAGCAATCATCATCTGAAGAGCCACATACTGCATAGCATTGATATGATGAGCCACCAGCATGTCATTAGAGCGCTGGGTCAAGGTCGCATCTAGATAGATGTCCCCATCTACTCGACGGACATCAAACATGGTCTGGAAGGCACATGGAAGAAGACCATCTGTCTCCTCAAAGGCCTGATAATCCCAAAGTGAGATGATATTGCGACGGTTCCAAGGATTGGCTTCTAACTGTTTGAGAATCTTGTTAATGATGTCATGCTTCTTAACAACAGCCCCATAACGTTCGCCGATTGTCCCTGTATCTCCCACTTCCCAATCATTCCAGTAGTGAACATTGTACTTGTCATTGAGTACTTCCAAACTATTGGTCTGGTCTTGGTAGATCCAAAGTACTTCCTTGATGGCTGATTTGATTGCGATGGGGCGCAAGGTCGTGATGGGAAATTCCCCCTTAGACAAATCGTACTCCGCAAAAGCACCTGTGATGTACTTGGAGTTAGCTACTGTTCCATCCTTATACTTGGGACGAGCTTGTTCTGAAAAGACTCCTTCATTGAGAATTCGCTCGATATTTTCTTTAAAAATCGTGTCTGCTTTTGTCATTTACTCTCACCTCAATTATTGTCTTAACTAGTATAGCATAAAAAAAGAAAGGAGGAAAATCACTCGCTTACGGAAAGCAATTTTCTCCTTTTTATGTTTATTTATTGCAATACAAGTGATGCTGCTCCGATAACTCCAGCGTCATTTCCTAGAGTGGCAAGAGCCAGCTTAGTGGTTGTACGAACTTGTGGGAAGGTATTTTCATCATAAACCTTTTGCACGCCTTGGAGAAGGAAGTCTCCTGCAGCTGATACCCCTCCACCGATAACAATTGTTGATGGGTTAAGGATTGAACCGATGTTGGCACATGCAATACCCAAGTAACGTGAGAAGTTACGGTAAACGATCAAAGCAAGGTCGTCCCCTTCTTTTGCCAAATCAAAGACAGTTTTAGCTGTTACTTCTTCTCCGTCATCAATCAAACGTTTCAACTCTGCATCGCCTTCGTATTCATCTGCATAACGACGAGTCAAGTTGACAATCCCTGTTGCTGAAGCTACTGTCTCAAGACAGCCTTTTTTACCACACGTACATGCGATTGGTTGGTCAAAGTCAACTGTGATATGTCCAAGTTCACCTGCAGCACCAGCAACACCGTGGAGTAATTTACCTTCTGCTACGATACCGCCACCAACACCTGTACCAAGTGTCATAAAGACAACGTCTGGTTGGTTTTCACCAGCACCCATCCAACGCTCACCAAGAGCTGCCACGTTGGCGTCGTTGTCAATGAAGAATGGAATACCCAAGGCTTTTTCCATTTTTTCTTTGATTGGTTGAAGAGTTTTCCAGTTGAGGTTATAGGCACCGATAACAGTCCCTTTTTCACGGTCAACCACACCAGGTGATCCCATACCAATTCCACGGAAATCTTCAGCAGACAATCCAAGCAAGCCCAAACGATGTTGAATCGATTCAATCATATCGTCTACGATATGACTTCCTTCATCCAAAATGTTAGTCTTGATAGACCATTTTTCTTGGATTTCTCCTTCTTGCGTTAAAATAGCGAACTTGATAGAAGTTCCACCAAGGTCAATCCCAATAATCTTTTGACTCATCGTCTTCTCCTTATCCTTAATTGAAAATGCTTACAGTACTAGTATAACAAAATCTGACCATCAGTGCAAAGGTTTGCATTAACTTTCCAGAATTTTTTTCTATTCTATGGTTTCCACAAACCAGAGGCATCTACATAGTAGCGCCCACCATCTACTCGCTCATTTTTTGCCATTTTACCATCTGATTTGAGGTAGTAGTTTCCTTGCCATGCATTGCGAGCATAAGATCCATCTGATTTCAAGTAATACCAGGCTTGGTAAGAAGAGTCATAGACCCATTCACTCTGAGCCATTTTACCATTTGACTTGAGGTAGTATGCACCTTGCCAAGTATTATGCGCATAAGATCCATCTGATTTCAAGTAATACCAGGCTTGGTAAGAAGAATCATAAATCCATTCACCCTGAGCCATTTTACCATCTGATTTGAGATAGTAACTTCCTTGCCAAGTATTGCGGGCATAAGATCCATCTGATTTGAGGTAATACCAAGCTTGGTAATAGTTATCGTATACCCACTCATTCTCAGCCATTCTTCCATCTGATTTGAGGTAGTAAGCCCCCTGCCAAGTATTTGTTACTGGATTTCCATTCTCAGAAAAATAGTACCAAGATCCATTCTGACGAACCCAGCCACTTTCAGCTGCTACACTAGGAGCAGGTACTGCACTATTTGGTGCTGCACTATTTGGTGCTACATTGTTGTTAGCTTGAGATGCACTCGTCTTTTTCTCTTTTAAAACACCCTTAGGCGCATTCTTCGATTCACAAGCGATTCCATCATGATCCTTATCCAGAGTGGCAGAATAACCTGATTCTCCCTTATGAATATCTGCATATCCATTCTCCCAAGCTTCCTTACAGCTTGAAAAATGGATACTTTCATCTGCCACAACAGGTTGTAAAAACAAAGCTAGGACAGGTAAAGAAGCTAGGCCTAGTTTTAATAAATGACGTTTGTTCATGATTTTCTCCTAAAATTATAATATCAATCTCAATATTATTTTATCAAACTTGTTTCAGCAATTCAAGAAAACTTCTGGTTAATTCTGCAAACTCTTTTGGTTTGGCCCTATTCAAGACATGAGGGCCGTCAGGGATGATCTGAAACTGAGAATCTGGCATCAGTTCATGAATACTTTTCATTGAACTGAGATTAGGCTTATCCTGACTACCACAGATCAACAAGCTTGGATAGGGACAATTCCGTGCAATCTCTCTTAAATCAAGTGTTTTTAATTCTTCGGAAACTCCAACCATAAGAGCCTTATCTGCCCCCTGCTTCTCATATATCCTCTTAGGAAGCAATTTGAATATCAGCAACTGAATGTAAAAAGGAATGTTACCTGCTAATTTCAGTGGACATCCTGACAAAACCAAGGCCTGAAGATTTGGTATCTCATAACTTGAAAGCTCCAATGCAAGGGCAGCCCCTAAGGACAAACCGATTGGGACAAAAGGTTCAGTCTCCTCTGATAAGTGCTGATAAATGCGCTCTTTGGCTTCTTGATAAATCCCAACTCCAGTAGGAAATAACTCTATGGCTTCAGAGGGATAATCTGCCAGCAAATCCTGAACTTCTTTCCAACTATCTGCTGACTGACCTAGGCCATGTAAAAATATAAGTTTCATTTAGTTCTCCTTTACTGACAACTCATACAAGCCCCTGACTGCATTACAGCCATAAATGGCTTCTGCTTGTGCCAAATCTTCTATGATCAAGATTCTCTCTTCTACCTGCCCGCTTTCAAGCAAGTGTTGACGATAAATCCCTGGTAAAAGACTTAGTTGACTTGGCGGTGTATAGAGTTTCCCATTCATTTTCAAAACCAGATTGCCAATAGAGGTTTCAAGCAATTTTCCATCAACAGTGTAATAGATGATTTCCAGCTCTCCCATTGTCAAATGTGGTCGGTGTGTCGTCTTAAAGTAGGTAAAGGCCTGCTGTAAATCAGCTTCTTGCAGACAAAGTTTAGCCTGACAGAAAGTTGGACTAAGTGGTGTCAATACTTGTCGATCAATTTCTATTTCTCCAGACTTATTGAGACTGATTCGCAAACGGTAGTCTTGATGGAGGTCACAAGCTTGACACTCTTCCTCTATCTTTTGTCTCAATTCATCTTGATCAAATGGAAAGGCAAAGTAACGACTAGCCTTTTGCAATCTTTCTAGATGTTGATTTTTAAAGAGCAAAGTTTTCTGGCTGATTTTCCCTGTCGTAATCAGCTTAAAGCGAGGCTGTTTGCGATAAAGAACAGCCGCCTTTTGCTGAACTTCACGGTATTCTGACTCCCAAGTGCTATCCCAAGTGATACCTCCACCGACTCCATAGATGGCTTGCTCTCGATGCAGTTGAATGGTTCGAATAGCTACGTTGAAAATCCGTCTACCATTGGGAAGTAAGAGTCCAAGAGTTCCACAGTAAACTCCTCTAGCTTGTGGTTCCAAATTCTTGATAATTTCCATAGTCGCTATCTTGGGAGCTCCTGTAATAGAACCACATGGAAAGAGTGAACGGAAAATTTCAACTAGGTCTACATCCGGTCGTAACTGACTCTTGATGGTCGAAGTCATCTGCCAAACCGTTGAATACTGTTCCACCTGACATAAACGTTCCACATGCTCACTTCCCACCTCAGACAGACGATTCATGTCATTGCGCAAGAGGTCCACTATCATCATGTTCTCTGAGCGATTTTTGGGATCCTGCTCCAACCAAGCGGCCTCTTTCAAGTCTTCAGCATCAGTCAGACCACGTTTAGTTGTTCCCTTCATAGGGCGAGTCGTCAATTCACGATCATTTTGTTCAAAAAAGAGTTCTGGACTCATGGAAATTACTGCCATGTCGTCATGCTCTACGTAAGCATTGTAACCCGCTTCCTGCTCGACAACCATACGATTGTAGATAGCAAAAGGATTGGCAGACAACTCCTGCTTGAGTTGAACCGTATAATTGACCTGATAAGTATCGCCCTGTCGTAAATGATGGTGAATCTGTTCAATTGCCTTTTCATAGTCCTCTGAAGAAGTTACTTCCTGCCAGTTTGATGGCAAATCCACCTCCTCATAAGTCAGAGGAATGCTAGATTTTTCAACGCTGTCATGAATAGTGAAATAGAGGAGATACTCTCCTAACAAGGGACCTGAGTGAACCGCCAACTTCTCCTCAAAAGCTGGCGCAGCCTCATAGCTGACATAACCAACTACATAATAGCCATTCTCTTGGTAGCTTTCCACCTGTGCTAGCAAGTCTGCTACTTCTGCTAAATCTCTGGTTTTTAACTCTTTGATAGGCTGGGTAAAGGTGTATCGCTCACCCAAAGCCCTAAAATCAATCACTGTTTTTCTATGCATATCCTAAGTATACCATAAAAGCCAGACCCCAACAGGAGATCTGGCAATTTTATTCTTTGAGAATGATAAAGTAGATGTCACTTTCTAAGAAAATCTGAACATAGCATCCTCTTTTATCACACCGACTTTTTATCTATCCTTTAGGAAAGAGTTCAGATGAAAATGCATCTGTCACCTGCAATAGTTTTTGGAAGACTTTTTTCTTCAGAGCTACTGTATAGTTAGCAACTGAACCACCATACTTAAAGTTTCGGTAATCCGTTTCTACTGCTTGGTCAAACAAATCTTGCAATTTCTCGTAAGAATCAATTTGTTGGCCATCAATTTCAAAACCATGGATTCCTCGTTTAGCCTTAGCAACGATATCGTCAAACCAGGCCTTCTTCCATTCTTCTAAGTTTTGGAACTTGCCTTTCGAAACCTTCTGGATAATGAAATCATCCCCAAGGGTGTCATGTCCCTCGTTTAACGCCTCATCCTTGTATTTATTAGAAGCATAGCCTAGGAAACCATTTTCGTAACCATAATACCCCCACATACGGAAGGCATTATGCTTGAAGGAGATGGCTCCTGGAGCTCCCTGACTTGTATTACCGCCGTAGATAGCATCTACCATCTTGACATTGACATAAGCTGTCTTGAGTTCTTCTGGTCGGTAAGTTCCCTGATAATGCCTGTTGGTGATGATGTTATTTTTGATTAAATCATCCACAGAATTTAGCTGAGTCTTGGCTTCCTCATCTGTCAATGGACGGACATAGTCCCACTGGTTAGGAGCAAGGAGTTTATTATCCTGATCCTGATAGCGCATTTGCTTGGTCATCTTGCTGAACCAGGCCTTCTTCAAAGCCAGATCATTCTTAGCGAGAACTCGTTCTCCTTCCAGATAATCTAGAAGCATCAAGGCCTCGTTATAACCTTTCATGTAGTGGTCAATCTGCTGGCGTGTTTGCAACTTGGTTGGATCTGGATTGTACCATTGATCCCCATCATTTGGTCGCATGTAAGCCATATTGATACCGAGGGCGCCGTACTCACCCTGATGACCTTCCTCAGCCGGTGACTGGAGCATACCCTGAGCATAGGCTTCTACATAGGTTCCTTCACGATGTTTGTAGCCACCCAGATAGACAATGCGATCGTTGACGTGAGTTGTCTCATGGGTGTAGACAGACAAGCCATACTCACTCATCATATCGATTTCCACAAAGTGAACAGCATCTCTGGCATTTATCTTTGGATAGATAGAGGCATAAGCTCCTAGTTTATTGTCTTTATAGTAGCGACCTGCTGGTCCAAATACCTCACGAATTGGCGCGTAGTCTTCCATACCACTGGTATGTCCATAACGCTCTACCCAGCCACGTCCATCAACGCGATAGCCTTCCCAAACTGGTGTAGCTACATTAAAGTCACTCTTAACCATACGGTCTTTAACTTCATCAGCAGCAAGTCGATACCAGAAGTCCAAGTAAGTCAACTGGCGGTCCGCTACTAGATCAATGTCAGCTTTCATCTGGTCTATGGTTTTGCCAGATTTATCAGCTGATCCGAAGGTAATGGTATTGTAGTTGGAAATCAGGAACATCTGTGCCTTCTTGACATTCAACAAAGGAAGAATCATATTGCGATGTAACCAGTTATTAAGATTGTCATAAGCTCGATGCTTCCGATTGGCAATTTCTTGATTCTTCGAAGCTCGCTCTGCTATGTACACATGGCCCTTAGTGGCATTCACAAACCAGTCATTCATATCCTTGTCAGTCGTCAACAACTGTCTGTTGTAGTTTAAGAAGGCATGTAAATCTTCAGATTTTGTATCTTTGGCTAGGACTCTTGCAAAGGTTTCATGAGTCTGGTCGCCTTTTAGGTTATTTTCTCTTGAACCGAGTTCAATCAACCGATCTAAGATATCCACATTTTGGCCATAAAAATCTGGTTTAAAGAGCATGAGTTCTTTCAGATTGTAATCGGCAAATCGGATACCGTAATAGCGATTGAGATAAGCAAAACCCAGCATGATAGCTGACTGATGATCCTGAACTTTCTGCTTCAAGGAAGCCATGCTAGCAGGTGAATCGTTCCACTGATAGTCTAGATTGGTGAGTAACTTATCAACCAGAGTTCCCAGCTGCGCTTTGACCTCTGCAAAGCTTTCTTCTAGATACCAATTCTTCACGGCCTCAACCTTCTTATCAAGGCTGGTGGTTTGATCATCTAGGATTCGATAAACCCCATCAGACTGTAAGTCCACTGTTTTCAGGATTGAGGTCAGGTCCTTGGCTAGGGCTGAACGGTCCTTAACCAGCATATCTGGAGTATACAGCACATCCAAGTCAGCAATCTTGTATTCCTTAATAGCAGTCAAGCCAGAATTTTGCGAGGTAATTGCAAATACATCCTTGGTCTGGTCTGCATAATGAACCATGATATGGTCTGCCACTGAAAGGTCTGTCACAAAGTCTTTCCCTTTCATGGCAATAACAGAGACTACCTCTTTCTTGGCTAGATTGTGATCAAGATCCAGCTTGTTTCCTTGATTTACAATCCATTCTTTATTGTAGAAAGGTTGCAATTTTTCAAGGTTTCGATAGGCTTGATCATGGCGACTATCATAATCTTGGATATCCTGATAAGCGTATTCTTTTACACCAGAAATCGTAGGAGAATCAGCACTTGACTTAGCCAAGTAGTAACTGTAGCCTTCTTCAAAGGTTTTCTGAGCATTACGTTGAATCAAGTCAGTTGCCTCAGCAGTCACCTTGTAATAGTCTTTTCCATTAATTCTCTCAGTTTGAATAGACTTGATGGCTAAACGGCTAGTCTTATGAACTTTAGAACTAACCTTGAGATAGTAGTTTTCCAAATTCCTTGGTGCTTCCGCCAATTGTTGAATCTCAGTCTCTCTGCCATTGTCAACCTTGATAAGACTTGTTTCCTTGACGTCTTTTATTTCTAGCTTTTTAAGCTCTAAACGGAGATTTTGTTCCTCAAGCAGAGCGCTCTCCTCACCCTTACCACGATTAAAGACCATCTTTGTAGATATGGTGTAATCCGTGTAGAGTTTTAGATTGTCAACTGTTGCTTCCAGCTGTTCACTCGTTAAATCAAGAGTCTGATCCTCTAACCCCTTGGCTTTGATAGTGGCACTAATTTTTGAGACGGTAACGCCATCTGCCTTCTCCAAGTTATAACTTAAGCGAGCTGAACGGCCCATCGAATTTCCAGTAATAGTTGAAAGAGTTAGGACAGGTTCAGGTTTAATTTCTTCTTTTTCCTTACTGCCACGGATGATAACCTGATCTTTAGCTTCTCTTAAAATCCGTGTTGTTTCTTTCGGCTCTGAAATACGTTTCCCATCTTTTTCCTCATAGCTGGTAACAATCTCTTTCTCACCATCTTGACCGACTTGCTCAATTCTTGTTTCACCGACAAGCATGTCTGGATCAATCTTTTCCCTAGTTTGTTTAGGAATCAACTCTTTTCGGACTTCAATATGTAAAGTCGGGTTTGTATCCTGAATCAGCGCTTCAGTAGCATTCACACCACCACTATAGCTAGGGATTTCCTGTTTCAAAGTATCAACGGGAACTGCACCTCCTTCATAGTCTTGTAAGGTTTCAGCTACTGCTCCTTGGCCATTAACACCACCCTCAAATGTTGGTTTTGTTGGCTCGACTAAGGAGTCACCTGATCCGCCGCCTGTAAACTCTGGGATTTCCTGTTTCAGAGTATCAACTGGAACTGCGCCTCCTTCATACTCTGGTAAGCTTTCAGATACTGTACCTGGGCCATTGACTCCACCTTCAAATGTTGGTTTTGACGGCTCGACTAAGGATTCGCCTGATACGCCACCTGTAAACTCTGGTTTGTCATGGACTTCTGGGACGCCACTTTGACTACTCAATTCTGGGGTATACTCTGGCAAAGCTTCAGCTACTGTACCTGGGCCATTGACTCCACCTTCAAATGTTGGTTTAGACGGCTCGACTAAAGATTCGCCTGATACACCGCCTGTGAACTCAGTATGTTCCTGTTTCAGAGTATCAACTGGGACTGCACCACCTTCATAATCTGGTAAGGCTTCGACCACTGTACCTGAGCCATTGACTCCACCCTCAAATGTTGGTTTTGTTGGCTCAACTATGGATTCGCCTGATACACCGCCTGTGAACTCAGTATGTTCCTGTTTCAGAGTATCAACTGGAAATGCACCACCTTCATACTCTGGTAAGGCTTCGGCTACTGTACCTAGGCCATTAACTCCACCTTCAAATGTTGGTTTTGTTGGCTCAACCAAGGAGTCGCCAGATACTCCACCTGTAAAGTCTGGTTTGGCGTGGACTTCTGGCACGCCACTTTGACTACTCAATTCTGGGGTATACTCTGGCAAGGCTTCAGCTACTGCTCCTGGACCATTAACACCACCTTTAAATGCTGGTTTAGACGGTTCAACCAAGGATTCGCCTGATACGCCACCTGTGAAGTCTGCTTTGTCATGGACTTCTGGGACGCCACTTTGACTAGTCAATTCTGGGGTATACTCTGGTAAGGCTTCGGCTACTGTACCTAGGCCATTAACTCCACCTTCAAATGTTGGTTTTGTTGGCTCAACCAAGGACTCACCCGATACTCCGCCTGTGAACTCAGATTTGGCGTGGACTTCTGGCACGCCACTTTCACCACTCGATTCTGGTGTGTACTCTGGTAAGGCTTCAGCTACTGCTCCTAGGCCATTGACTCCACCTTCAAATGTTGGTTTAGTTGACTCGACTAAGGATTCGCCTGATACGCCACCTATGAATTCAGGAATTTCATGAATAGCTGCTTGATTTACTGGTTTTGCAGGAATTTCTGAATTTTCACTAGATGTTAGATCTTGCCCTGTTCCTCTTAAATCTGACTCTAATAAATAGCCAATATAGTCATAGCCTTTAATGTCAATAATCCCTTGAGAGAAACCATCTGCAGACACAAGGGTTTTAGTCTGATCATAAGCTAGCAAGTCCTTGTGTTCAAAAGCAAATACTTGATAAGGTAGTAATAAACTCTTACCTACAGAAGCAATCAATAACACTCCAACTATCTTAGAAGGTTTTTTCTTTGAAAATAGGAAAACCACCAAACTAGCAGTCAAAAGACCAACACCAGCCAAGGGGAAGCTGATAGATCCAGTTTGAGGTAAGACGGCTTGTCCCTGCTTGCGATAAACTAGATAATAGTTATCTTGGCTCAAATCTTGTGGCAATTCATGATGAATGAGTTCACGTTCAGCAGCTGTCAACTCCGATTCTGCTAAATAGTGAAAGGAAACTTGCTTGGTTTCATCAGCCTGAACCAGTTTCGGTTCAAGTGTTCCTCCAATAAAGGCAAGTCCAATCAATACCGAGCTCACTCCCATGCTCAGTTTACGAATGGCAAATTTTTGTAGCTTTTTTCTATCTTCCATGTCAGCTTTGTTCTTGTCCTTAAAGACATCTCCTTTATTCCGTTTTCATAATCTTATTATAATATTTTGTTGTTTTTTTTACAAAATATTTTCGAGATAAATCGAACATTTTTAATTTGGTAGATATTCCAATAAATCATCTGGCTAGCGATCTAATTATTTGTAGATAGTTTCAAGCATTGAAAAACGGATGGCTTTCACCTTACTTGTTTTCAAAATCAAAAATTTTCAGGAGTGATTCCAACACGTTCGATTAAATTGCCCAATCGCTTCTAAAATCCAAATTCTACACTTCTTATGAATTAAAATATATTTCTAGTAAACACTTTTTAATAATCTCAAGATCACTCAACATAATCCAACAAATAACCATAACCCTTTTCTTCCATTTGAGCTTTAGGAATAAAGCGAATGGAGAGACTATTGATACAATAGCGTAGACCTCCCTTGTCCTGAGGTCCATCTGTAAAGACATGTCCTAGGTGAGAATTCCCTGTTCGACTTCTGACTTCCGTTCTGACCATATTGTATGACTTGTCTTCCTTATAGGTCGCAACATCTGGACTGATAGGTTGGGTAAAACTTGGCCAACCACAACCCGATTCAAATTTATCTTTCGAAGAAAAGAGGGGTTCGCCAGTCGCAACATCCACATAAAGGCCTGCTTCAAATTGATCCCAGTAACGATTTGAAAAGGCACGTTCTGTTTGACCATTTTGAGTCACTGCATACTCCTCAGGAGACAGAAGTTTTTTCAATTCATCGTCGCTCGGTTTTGGATATTGACTCGCATCAATGACAGGATAGGCTGCTTGATTGACATTGATATGACAATATCCATTAGGGTTTTTCTGGAGATAGTCTTGGTGGTAATCTTCAGCCACGATAAAATTTCTTAAGGCTTCCTTTTCAACCGCTAGAGGTTGGTCGTACTTCTTAGAAACTTGGTCAAAAACTTGATTGATGACTTCTAAATCTTTCTCATCTGTATAGTAGACTCCTGTTCTGTACTGAGTCCCCACATCATTTCCCTGCTTATTTTTACTGATTGGATTGATAATGCGGAAATAATGGAGCAAAATTTCTTTTAAAGAGATTTGATTGGCATCATAGGTCACATGAACAGTCTCAGCATGTCCAGTTTGGCCGATCAATTCATACTGGGTTGTTTCTCCTCTGCCATTCGCATAGCCAGAGACCGCATCTGTCACACCCACTACTCGTGAAAAATACTCTTCGACTCCCCAGAAACAACCTCCTGCTAGATAGATTTCATGTAAGTCAGCATCTTTACTTGGCTCAGTTTTTTTCTTGGCCTTTTGTCCTTGACTAACTGCTGCCTTCTCGATTTGAGTGGTATCTGTGTAGCTTGCGCTCCTTTTTTCCAAAAGAAATAAAATTCCAATAATAATGCAAATGATGATTCCTATGAATACAATTATTTTTAATTTATCATTCATGATGAGCCTCTAATATATGCTTTTTAGCGTTTGTAAAATAGTTTCCTTGTCCATAAAGCCTGGCTGGGTCTTAACGAGTCTACCTTCCTTATCAATAAAGGCCTGAGTCGGATAAGAACGAACTCCGTAACTCGCCAAAAGTTGTCCCGAAGGGTCTAGCAATACTGGTAAATCTTTATAGTCCAAGCCCTGATACCATTTCTTGAAGCCTTCTTCTGCTTGCTCGCCTTTTTGACCAGGAGAAACGACTGTCAAAACAACATAGTCATCGCTTTCTTCTTTAGCCAGCTCATCGGTATCAGGGAGGCTGGCTAGACAAATAGAGCACCAAGATGCCCAAAATTTGAGATAGACCTTTTTACCCTTATAATCAGATAGATGATAGGTTTTCCCATCAACTCCCATAAGCTCAAAGTCTGGAACTGCTTCTCCGTTTTTTGCTACCTGAGAGCTAACTTGCGCTTGTTTGTCTCCATTTTGTTTATCAGCCTCGCTTGTTGTCTGATTTTTACAAGCTGATAGACAAAACAAACTAGTGCAGACCAATACAGTTGCTTGCCATGTTTTCATCTTCATCACCTTCCTCGTTTATCATATGAATATAGATATCGGCTTTATAGTTCTATTATATACCTACCTTGCTAAAAATACTTGGAATCTGTTTGGAAAATTCTTAAAACTCTTGGAAATCCAAAAACTCCCACCTGCTAATAAGCAGATGAGAGCTTTGGATTATTTAAAGATTGAAGTTTTAAAGCTATCTGTTTGTTGAAGAAGTTTCTTGAAGACTTTTTCTTTAAGTGATACGGTATTGTCAAATTTAACAGATCCGTTACTTAGAGTAGCCTTATCTTTATCAACTGCTTCAGCAAATGCGCGTTTCAAGTCTTCATAGCTATTGTATGTTTTACCATCAATTTCAATAGATTGAATTCCATTTTTGGCACTTGTCACAACTTCTTTGAAATAAGCTTTCTTCCAATCTTCAAGATTGTTGAATTTTCCTTCAGAAATCTTGTTAATGATGAAGTCATCACCTAGAGTCTCTTTACCAGCTTTCTTAGATTCAGCTTTTAGCATATTAGATGCATAGTTTAAGAATCCTTTTTCGTAGCCATAGTAACCCCAGATTCTGAAGGTATTGTGTTTAAATGACATCGCTCCAGGAGCACCTTCACTTGTGTTACCACCATAGATACCAGACATCATTGGAACGTTCACATAAGCAGAATCAAAGTCAGTAGGATTATAAACTCTGTTACCTGGACCACGGTTAGTCATAAAGTTATTGGTTACTAAGTCATCTACTGTGCGTAAAGGAATAGCTTTTTCCTCATCACTTAAAGGTCTAACCTTATCGAATTGGTTCTTGGTGTTATTTCCTCTGTATTGCTTATCAACCTTCTTGAACCAAGCATTGTTCAAATCTTGATTTGCCTTATCGAGGACAGCCTCTCCTTCCAGGTAATCCAGAAGCATGAGGGTGTCATTGTAGCCCTTCATGTAACGATCAATTTCGTCACGTGATTTCAGATCATTTGGATTGGTGTTATACCATTGATTTCCATCATTTGGACGTTCATAAGCCATATTGAGACCTAGGGCTTTATATTCACCGTTTGGATTTGATACGGATGGAGTTTGCAACATTCCTTGTGCAAATGCTTCAAGATCTGTTCCTTCACGGTGTCTTGAGCCACCTAGATAAACCATACGGTCATTTACGTGAGTTGTTTCGTGGGTAAAGGCTGAAATACCAAAGTCACTAATCATATCGGTAACCATGAAGAAGACAGAGTCATCTTTATATGGATTGGCATAAACACGAGCTACCGCTCCCATACGCCAGTCTGTTGCATGGTAACGTCCTGTAGGTCCGTATAATTCACGAATAGGAGCAACATCTTTACCACTATTAGTGTGACCGTATTTATCAGTACTAATATCTTTATAGTTTTGGTTATCTAAAACAGGGGTTGGAACCATGTTATTGCTCTTCAAGAGTTGATTACGAACTTTATCGATTGATAGACGTGACCAGAAGTCTAGATAATTTTGTTGCCCTTTTGCAACTTTATCGATTTCAGCTTTGAAGGCATTACGTTCCGCTTCAGTATACTTACCATATTTCTCAAATGAACTATAAGCCATTGTATTGTAAGTTGAAATCAAGAACATATGAGCATCTTTCAAGTTCAAGAGTGGCAAGATCATCTTACCGTGCATATCATTGTTTAAGCCTTCATAAGCTCTGTGTTTCTTATCAGCAAACTCAGGAGTTGTTGTTGCTGGTTCAACGATATAAACATTGTCTTTGGTAGCTTTGATAAACCAATCGTTCAAGTTTGTATCATTTGTGAATAGACGCATATTATAGTCTAAGAAACTGTTTAACTCGCCTATACCGATAACTCCACCGATAGTTTCGCGATAAGCTTCTAAAGTTCTATCACCTTTAATGATATTTTCTTTGGAACCAATCTTGATTAAGAAGTCTAACACATTTACATTTTTACCATAGAAGTCTGGTTTGAACAACATGAGTTGCTTGATATTGAAGTTATCAAACTTAACTCCGTAGTAACGATTGAGGTAAGACAAACCAAGAAGAACAGCAGCCTTGTTGTCATCAATCTTCTTGATCAAGGCACGTTTAGCAGCTTCATCTGTGTTTAATTGATGGTCTTCATTTTCAAGCAACTGTTTCACAAATTTAGCCAGATTATCCTTGACTTCTTTGAAGCTTTCTTCTAGGTAAAGATCTTTTATAGCGTTAACTTTATTTGGTCCTGTTCTACCTAGGTGTGTGTAGATAGGATCTGATTGCAATTCTACTGGGCTTAATTTTTCAACGATAGCATTGATAAGATCGCTACGGTCTTTGTCAACCATGTTTGGAGTGTAAACAACTTCTCCAAGTTCAGCAATGCTGTACTCTTTGACTTGTTTGACCTTAGAGTCTTTCGGTGAAACAGTAAAGATGTCTTTAGTCTTATCACCATAATGAACCATAATATGGTCAGCGTCAGCCAATTCTGTCACAAAGGCATTGCCCTTCATGGCAGTAACAGACAAGACTTCCTTGGTCAAGAGAGGACTATCAGCCGCCAATTTGTTTCCTTGGTTAACAATCCACTCTTTGTTGTAGAATGGTTGCAATTTTTCGATATTACGGTAGGCAAGTTCACGAGAAGCGTCGTAACCATCGATTGTTTTGTATTGATCAGCTTTGTTGACAATGTTATTGAGTTTGTCTTCAACAGGTTTGGTGCTTTCAAATTTATCAGCAGTGATTCCCATCGCTTCAATCTTCTTGTCAGCTTCTTCTTGTGAGATGCTAGGAATCTTGCGAGAATTCTTATAAGATTTATTACCCTCACTTACACCCTCAACACTGAAGTTACGTTTTGTTCTTGAATAGGTGAAGTAATCATCAGCGTCAATATCCGAGTGACCGAAGACCATTTCACCAGTTTTGACTTTCATCATGGTGATGTTGTCTTCAATAGCACCCAAGGCCCAGTTAGTACCCAGCAAGCCACCTGATTGAACGGCTTCTTTCAGCTCGATCGAACCTTTAGCAACTGAATTTCTAAGGACACCTTCTCTTCCTAGTGTATTGTTATCTCCACCATTTTGAGAAGAATAAACTAATCCTGCAGCTTTTGCCTTGTTACCAGTAATTTCAGCATCAACGTAAGCTTTTTCTACGATACCTTTCCAGTTTTCACCTAGAACACCCGCTAAGTACCAACCTTTGTTTCCAGCAGCATGAATCTTACCGATAAAGGCAACATTACTTACCTTACCACTACCATCAATTTTATTGATAATACCAGCTACATCGTTGCCCCCGACAACATTACCTGTTACTTTAACATTTTCAACAGTTGCATTATTTTTGATGACACCTGCGATTGGTGCTACTCGATCAAATCCAGGCATGTCAATGTTGACATTTTCAAGCAAGAGATTCTTGACAGTACCACCTTCAATGTTACCAAACAATGGTCTCGTAATGTTATGGATGGCAAATTTATTACCTTCTGTACTTTCCAATGTTCCCTTGAAGGCATTGGTTACATAAGACTTGCCAGCTGGTTGAACGTTACTTGCATTCATACTGCTACCAAGCTTAAAGGTACCAGTAGGATTGTCCTGCATAGCTTTTACAAGGTCATTGAAATCGTAATAAACATCACCTTCATGGGCTTTTGGCTTAGCAAAGTAATGGACATATTCCTCTGTAAACTGATTATCTGCGTTACGTTGGACTAGGTCTGGTGCTTTAGCAGTGATTTTGAACAATGCTTTACCATCAACTGTGACTTCTTCAATCTTATCAACTGCAAGTTTTGTCACCTTGTTCTCATGAGTAGTCACTTTCAAGTAATAAGGTTTAACATCTGATGGTTTAGCTGACAATAGACTATTATCAGTCTCTACACCTTGGTCATCAACACTGATAAGGCTGGTTTCCTTGATGTTTTTGACTTCGACTTTTTTGAGATCAAGTCGCAGTGGTTCTTCCGTGAGAACTACTTCTTCGTTCCCATTTCCACGATCGTAAACCATCTTGGTCGCAATCTTGTAGTCCTTGTAGTATTTCAAGTCTGTAAGATTAGCAGTCAAATCTCCCTCAGACATGTTGACTGTTTGAAGGCTAGTGTCACTACCTTTCAAAACAACTTCAAGAGATTTAATGGTTACACCTGTTGGTTTTACCAATTGGTAACGAACCTTAGCACTGCGCTCTAATTCTTCTTTATCTATATGAATGAGGGTCAACGTTGGCTCAGTCAGGATTTGATCACCTTTTTTGATGATACGATCTTGAACTGCTTCAACAACTTCCTCTGAAATCGTTGGAACATCTGCAGTTTTCACGCCCTTAAGAGTCTTATAGACTTTGGTAATCTTTTTCTTGCCGTTTTGACCAGCTTGAGCAACAACTTCTGTTCCCTTCGGAAGAGTGCTGTCTACTTCTGTTCTTGTCTCGAAAGGAATTTCTTCAAATGAAACTTCTTCAACTTGACCTTCAATAGCCTTTGTACCGCGACTAATTTTTTCGTTTACTGGCGCCGTAACAGTTTCTGTACTCGTGCTGATTGGATCCCCAACTTTTTGGCCATTGACTGTCTTATAAACACGATGAATCAGCTGACTTCCTGCTTGACCGTTTTGAATCACTGTTTCTTCATCAGTGTAACGAGTATCATCAGCCACATACTCCTTTGTATATGGAACTGCTACTGTTTCAGTTTCTGTAATAGTTGCTTCAGCTACTTTATACTCTGGCAATTCTGGCTGAACTAGGGATTCACCTTCGTGACCTGCTTCTTGGGTTCCTTTGGCACTAATCTCGCCTGTATAAGCTGGGGATTCTGGTTGAACCAAAGATTCGCCTTCATGACCTGCTTCTTGCGTGCCTTTGGCTGTAATCTCACCTGTATAAGCTGGAGCTTCTGGTTGAACTAAGGATTCGCCTTCATGACCTTCTTCTTGCGTGCCTTTAGCTGTGATCTCACCGGTGTAGGCTGGCAATTCTGGCTGAACCAGGGATTCACCTTGGTGCCCCTCTTCTTGGGTGCCTTTGGCACTAATCTCGCCTGTATAAGCTGGGACTTCTGGTTGAACCAGGGATTCACCTTCGTGGCCTTCTTCTTGAGTTCCTTTAGCTGTAATCTCACCGGTGTAGGCTGGCAACTCTGGCTGAACCAAAGACTCACCTTGGTGACCTTCTTCTTGGGTGCCTTTGGCACTAATCTCGCCAGTGTAGGCTGGCAATTCTGGTTGAACCAAAGATT
>NZ_KV804192.1:84974-90707 GCF_001811305.1 Streptococcus sp. HMSC056C01 | reverse complement strand
GCAACTCTGGTTGAACCAAAGATTCACCTTCATGGCCTGCTTCTTGGGTGCCTTTGGCTGTAATCTCGCCGGTGTAGGCTGGCAACTCTGGTTGAACCAAAGATTCACCTTCGTGGCCTGCTTCTTGAGTACCTTTGGCACTAATCTCGCCGGTGTAGGCTGGCAACTCTGGTTGAACCAAAGATTCATCTTCATGGCCTGCTTCTTGAGTTCCCTTAGCAGTCGTCATTTGCTCCGGTTGGTCTTGGAAGTCAGATGCTTTAAAGTAACCAACGTATTCGTATCCTTCGATTTGAATGACACCTTTTGCCAAGTCCTCTTGACTACTTGCTGCAATCGTTTGATTGTAGGACACTAAGATTTTATTCTCAAAGGCTTGAGCTGACTGAGGGATAAAGTAACTACCACCTAGAGCTCCAATTAAGAGAAGGCCAAGCATTTTATTGCGATGTTTTTTAGACATCACCACAACAACCATAGACGCTGTTGCAAATCCAAGAGTTGCCAGTGCTAACTCCTTGCTTCCAGTGTTTGGTAATTGTTGAGAATTCACTTCCTTCTTTCTGTAAACAAGATAGACAACATCATCTTGTTTTAAATCCGAAGGGAGTTCGTGATGAATCAAAGCTTTTTCTGCTTCTGTCAATTCTTGTTCAGCCAAATAACGGTAATGAACTTGGTTGGGTGTTGCCACTTCGTTAGCTGAAACAGTTTCAACTAAAAAGTTATTTGCCCCCAAAAGAAATGTCCCGATAACCGCAGAACCGACACCAACCGAGAACTTCCGAATAGAGTATTTAATGACTCTCTCAAACTGCATTTTTCTAGTATTCAATTTATATCTTCCTAATATGATCTATTGGATATTGAGCACGCGCCCCTCCAATGAGTTTTGGTCGACTCGCAAGTGCTGTCACATGAGCCTGACCAATCTCTCTCAAGACTGGTCGAATGGGTACCTGAACATGTTTGATATGCATACCGATAGCTGTATCACCAATGTCTAGACCAGCATCTGCCCTGATAAATTCGACTTCCACGGGATCCTTCATATAGCGGAAGGCGGCCAATTGACCAGAACCTCCTGCATGTAAGGTCGGGAGTACACTCACAATCTCCAACTGATGTTTTATAGCTACTTCTCGTTCAACAACTAAAGCCCGATTGACATGTTCACAACCTTGAACAGCCAGGTGAATTCCCTTAGCCGTCAACAGTTCCAACATAGTCTTGACAATAAGTTCACCGATTTCCTGACTCGAATCTTTTCCGATGTGTCCTCCCAGCACTTCACTCGAAGACAAACCCAAGACAAATAGTGCTCCCTCCTGTAAAGAAGCCTTGTCTAATACATCTTCAAGTATCTGCTGTGTTTCTGTTTGAATCCGTCTTTGGTCCATTTTTCACCTCGCTTTTTTTCATTCTATCATATCGTTTTTCATCAATTTTAGCAAGATTAGAAGGCATAGGAATACCATTTGCTAGGATTCAAAAACTATATGAGGGCTCTTTTTAAAAACTGATTCAAATTCATCTAGTTTCAAATATAAGATAAAATTATACTTTGAAAACAAAAAAAATATAATAGTTTAGTAAAATCGTTGATGTAATAACATTTACACCTAAAAGATTTGTCAGTCAATTCGATTATAAACGACCGAAAAGCAACTTCTACCATTCTACCCCATTTCTTCTATTAAATCTACTACTTTGCTTATTTTTTAGGCACTTTTTCTTCCTTGTAGCTTTAGATAATGATTCAGAAAATTTTCATGAAATGATGCTAAAACTTTAATTTTATCCTCAAATTATAATGTGACAGTTTTTTGGATACAAACTGAATCCAAAATTTTAAAAACTAGATTTTACAAAAACAGAGAAGGGTAGCTTCTCTGTTTTTTATAGATTAAACTTTTTGGAGTCCTTGGACAGCATCATGATTGATGAGTAGTTGCCCATATTCTTGTAGGACAGAACGACTGATATCACTATCATCCGCAAATTCGCGCATACGTGCCAACAACCAAGCTGGATAAAGGCTAGGTTGATCTTCTACATCAACTAAAACTGTCAGATAGTACTGGTCATTCATCTTGTAGAGTTCTGAAGTTTCCATTTGGTAGTCAACCGTTTTGGCAAAAGAAACCAAACTAGATAAATCGTCAAAACGTAAGATGTAGTAGATATAAGGCTCTCTTTTTCCTTCTTCTACTTCGAGGGCTTCATCAAGCGCTGCTTCTTCTTCCTTTTCAACCTGCTCTAAAGATTGAATGGCTTCAATATCATCTTTAGTTTTTTCTGCCATGGTTTTCTCCAAGGTTTTTAAAAACTCATCTGGAGACATTTTAGCCAACTCATCCATATCAGGAAGATCTGCCAAATCGTCAAAGTCCAAATTCTGGTCGATCTTAGATTTGGTCACAAAAACATCAACCTTGTCTGGCTTAGGTGTTACTCGGAAGCTAAGCATGCCTGTATCCAAGAAACTATCTGGCATCTCTAGCTCATCCAAGATTGCGTAGAAAAATTCTTCTGTTTTCTCTTGTGGAACGAGAAAGTCTGCGATTTCCATTCCACGATCCATCAAATCTTCTAAAGACATGGTGATTTTTAAAGTCGTATCACTGATTTGTTTCATTTTCATAGTTCGTAACCTCATACTTTCAGTTCTATCTATTATACAAGATTTCAAAAATTTTATCAAAAAAAATGGCGTTGGAATATGATATAATACTAGTATCTATTTTAGAATATAAGAAAGAAAGTTTTCATGAAAAATATAAAAGTTAACGCTTTGGCCAGCTTGCTGGTCAATATCTTGAATATCGTTTTTCCTTTGATTACTAATCCCTATCTAACACGGATTCTTAGCAAATCGAATTACGGTTACTTCAACACTGCCAACACCTGGGCAAGCTTTGTCATTCCACTCGCTGCCTTTGGGATTTACAATTATGGGATTCGAGCTATCAGTAAGGTTAAGGATGATAAGAATAAGATCAATTATGTCTTTTCTAAGTTATTCTATATTTCCCTGATTACTTCAATTCTGACAACAGCTATCTATTTCCTCTTTATTCACTTTGATACCAGTATTGTCAATCTAAAAATCCTTTACTATATCCTTGGTATCCAAGCCCTCTTCCAATTTCTGAATATCGAGTGGATGAACGAAGCCTATGAGAACTATTCTTTTATCCTTTATAAAACACTCGTGATTCGTATTGGAATGTTGGTCGCTATCTTCGCTTTCGTTAAGACACCTGATGATATTGTTCCTTATGCCACAATCATGAGTGCGACAACCATTATCAACTATCTACTTAGCTTCCTATGGATTAAACGAGAGGTCTCCTTTGTCAAAATTGAGTTCATCGAACTTCTCAAGTCATCTAAACCTCTCTTAACCATGCTTCTTCTAGCAAATGCTAATATGCTCTATACCTTGCTAGACCGTATGTTCATCACTAAAGGACCTGATGAGAATTTTATCTCCTACTACACCATTGCCTCCAGTATCGTTATGCTGATTGCTAGTGTCCTCAGTGGAGCTATCAACGTCAGCATCCCACGACTTGGTTATTATCTAGGAAAAAAAGATTTTACTTCTTATAAAAATTTGGTCAATCAGGGCGCATCCCTCTTTTACTTCCTCATGGTCCCTACCAGTATTGGTATTATGGTTTTAGGAACCTATGCTACAGTTATCTACTCTTCTGAGAAATATCTAGAAGCAGGAATCGTAACGAGTATCTTTGCCTTTCGTACCATTATCTGGGCTATCGAATTAATCCTTGGAAAACAGATTATCTTTATTAATGACCATGAAAATCGTTTGACTGCCTTTTACTTTATCGGTGGCGGTGTCAATGTAGTCCTAAATTCACTACTCCTTTTCAATAATATCTTTAGTCCTGAATACTACATTGGGACAACCATTATAGCTGAATCAATCGTAGTTCTGCTAGAAATTCGCTTTATTCAGAAGCACAAACTATTGGATTTGAAAGAGATTTTTACAACTCTGGCTCGCTACACAATCGTATCACTTGGTTTCATCCCAATTTATTATGTTTTTAAAACCCTCTTCCAAGTTCATAGCTATGAAGTTACGATGAAGATGATTAGCATGGTTCTTTCTACAATCGCAGCTTGTGGCATCTATTACGCCATTACCCTCTTTATTATCAAAGATAAAACACTTCATTATGCGCTTGACTTAGTTCGTTCTAAGATTAAAAGAGGATAGAGGTCCCTCTCAAAAATGTTCAAATTAAACAAAAAGAAGACTCACAAGGTCTTCTTTTTCTATGCATCCAACGGCATTACGGACAATAAATACTCACTCAATGAACATGTTAGAGCTAACGAGGTCAAGACAACACTGATCTAGCTTAAAAAAATTAGAAAGAGCATCACTTACAAATCTACTGTTAATACCTTCCCAGCTCTCACAACTTGCTCACCTGCAATATAGACGTCATCAACATCACTGGATTTAACAGCATATACTAGGTGAGACAGCATGTTTTCTTGAGGTTGGAGATGGATTTTTCCTTGGGGTTGAATAACTAGAAAATCAGCTTGCTTGCCGACTTCCAGGCTACCAATCTCATCTTCCATTCCTAACACCTTAGCTCCTTCAATCGTAAGAGTCTTGAGGGCCGTTTCAATAGGAAATTGACTCGCATCACCGCTCTTCATTTTCTGTAAAAGGGCTGCCGTACGACCTTCCTCAAACATATCGAGATTATTGTTAGAAGCAACTGAGTCCGTCGCGATACCAACTGGAACACCTGCCTTTTGAAGTTGGATAATTGGTGCAATCCCTGAAGCTAGTTTGAGGTTGCTAATAGGATTGTGGGCGATAGCAACTTGCGAATCTGCCAAGCGAGCAATTTCTGCTTCATTTAACTCCACACCGTGGGCAAATACAGCCTGATGATCTAAATAGCCAAGTTCATCTAGAAAGGCTAGTGGACGTTTACCATAACGTTTCAGGATAATCCCTGACTCTTCCTGTGTTTCTGCCACATGGATATGAAGCGGAATATCTTCTTTTTTTGCTAGATTCAAGCTTGCTTCCAGCAATTCTCGACTACAACTATAGGGCGAATGAGGGGCCACCATAACCTTGAAATTGGGATCCTGATAGCTTTTGATTGTCCCGATGACAGCACGCGTTCTGGCTATAGTCTCATCTGTGGTCTCCATGTCTGAAGAAAAGAGAGTTGGAGAAAAATAGCAACGCATCTTGGATGCCTTGACTGCATCATAAATCTTCTCTATCTCTATTCCGTTAGGATTGTACATATCATTGAATGTTGTCGTTCCTGACTGGAGCATCTCTGTCAACGCCTCTTTGACGGCCTTTGTAGTCATCTCTGGTGTGAACTCTGCCTCAGCTGGCCAGATATAGTCCTCCAGCCATTCGTGGAGATTACTATCGTCACGAATGTCTCTCAAGCCTGTCATGGCAGAGTGGGTATGACAGTTAACCAAACCAGGCATAATCCAAGCACCCTGATAGTCTATGATTTGATCTGCTTGCTTGAGAATTTCTTGATTTTCCTGACCGACATAGACGATTTGAGAATTTTCAAGAGCTAAGATACCATCCAGGTAGACATGGAAATCTTGGTCACAAGTCACGATATTTACATGCTGAAAGACTTTCATCAATAGGCTCCTTTTCTAAATTATACTCTTCGAAAATCAAATTCAAACCACGTC